>CAZGNF010000001.1:0-45997 GCA_964527045.1 uncultured Coriobacteriaceae bacterium
GGAGGAACCCTCGTTGGCGGGCTTCACGACGGTCTTCTCGCCAAGCGCCGCGACGATGCCGCTGTAGTCGACCTTATCGCCCGTGGTGAGTGCAACGTACTCGGGCGAACGCAGGCCCGACGCCGCGAAGAGGTGCTTGGACATGACCTTGTCGATCGCAAGCGCGCTCGCCAGTACACCTGAGCCGATGTACGGGATGCCGAGGATCTCCAGCAGGCCTTGCATCGTGCCATCCTCGCCGAAGCGTCCGTGCAGGCAGATGAAGGCGACGTCGAAGCCGCCGTCACGCAGCGTGTCCAAGAATGCGAGGTTGGCGGTGTCGATCGCCTCGGCGATGGCGCCCGCTTCGCGCAGCGCGCCGATCACCTGCTCGCCGGTGTGCAACGACACTTCGCGCTCGGCAGAGGTTCCGCCAAGCAGAACGGCGACCTTGCGGCCCTCGATGGAGGCGGCCATGGTTCCCCTTTCGGTCACAAGCGCCTAGACGTGGAAGCCGGCGCGATAGAGATCAAGCATGTAGAGCGCGACGAGCCACAGGATCACGCCAACGAACGTCGCACCTGCGGAGCGGAGCAACGCAGAGGTGAGCAGGCCCGTGCGATGCTCGGGCTCGGCTTTGGCGCGCGCAACCAGCCACACGACAAGCGCGAGGATGGGACCGAGCGCCACCAGCGCGACGCCGCCATAGACGCTCAGTGCGTACTCGGGCGCCCAGAGGGCGCCGCCAGCCGCTGCCGGCGTGCGAAGCAGCACCACGGTCGCAACAGCGAGCACGACCCACAGGCCGAGGTACAACGAGAACGGCACCCAGCTTACCGAGGACGGTGCTTCCTCTGGCGCCCCGGTGGACTCGGTGGACTCTTCGGGCTCGGCGGGCTCGGCCTCGGCGACTTCAGCCTCGACGGGCTCGTCGGGCTCGGCAGCTTCGTCGGGCTCGGGCTCGGGCTCGAGGTCGGCTTCGCCCTCCGGCTCCGGTGTCTCCTCGGGAGCAGCCTCGGGCTCGACATCCTCGGGGGCAGCAGTGGGTTCCTGCGATTCCTCGACCACAGCGGCATCCTCGGCGGCATCCTGCTCACCAAGCGTCAGTTGCTCATCAGCCGCATCTGTCACCGGCTGCGTTTCGCTGTTCTCAAGCTCATCACTCACAGGAACTCCCTCGGCTCGCCTTCTGCGTCAGTCTAGAGGAGCGCGAACGGCGCGTAAAACGATATGACGGTCTTGTGCAGATTCGATGCGGTTTAACTGCCGGATAGGTCTGGTTGGGTTTGGTGGACATACTATAGACACGCTGAAACTCGGCAGATAGCAACGCCGCATACGGAAGGTACGCCATGGATAACGACACCACGCTTCCCACACCGGACCCCACGGACGCCGAACCGACACTCGCCACCGACGCCACGGTCGGTGTGACGCCAGACGTCATTGTCGAGTCTACGGCAGCTGAGACTCCGGAACCCTCGTCGGAGCTTCCCGCAGTCGCGACACCTGTCGCGCCCGCTGCGCAGCCCAGACCCCGCTCCCCCATGGGCACCGTCATCGCGGTCGCCATCGTCGTTGCGCTGCTCTTCGGCGGCGCAGCGGGCGTGGGCGGCGCGTACCTCGGCTCGAAGGTCTTCAAGACGACCAAGCAGACCGTCACGGTCGTGAAGGGCGACACCGAGGAGTCCGTCGCCGCTGCGGCCGCCGCCGCACTGCCGAGCGTCGTCAACATCGACATCACCGGGACGGTGACCGACAACGAGTCACAGCTCCCCACCACGCACCCCGATGTGCCCGTTACCGGCAACGGCTCCGGCGTAGCGTTCCGGGCCGCCGATGACGGCGGCACGTATATCCTCACAAACGATCACGTGGCGGCAGACGCGAAGACACTCGTCGTCACCGATTCCACTGGCGAACGACACGACGCCACCGTCATCGGCACCGATGCCGAGACCGATATCGCTGTCCTCAGGGTCGATGCGAAGCTTCCCACGATCGCCACAGGCGATTCCGAGCAGCTTGTTGTTGGCCAGCTGGTCATCGCCATCGGCTCTCCGTTCGGTCTCCAGCACTCGGTGACGTCCGGCGTCGTCTCGGCAATCCATCGCTCGCTCCCCGACTCCACCGGATCAAGCACCAAGTATCCGCTCGTGGACGTCATCCAGACCGACGCGGCGATCAACCCGGGTAACTCGGGCGGCGCGCTCGTCGACCGGACCGGCGCACTCATCGGGATTCCCTCGGCGATCTACTCGAACAGCGGCGCAAATGACGGCATTGGTTTCGCGATCCCCGTCAAAGCAGCGCTGCGTGTTGCCGACGCGCTCATCAAGACGGGTTCTGTCGAGCATCCATTCCTCGGCATATCGGGCCAGACGGTCACGGTCGATTTCGCCAAGACGGAGAAGCTCCCGGTGAACGAAGGTGCGTATATCGTCGAAACGACGAAGGGCACGGAAGCCGAGAAGGCCGGCCTGCGCAAAGGCGATGTCGTCGTGAAACTCGACTCGACGACGATCCGCTCGATGGATGATCTGATCCTCGCCGTTCGCCGCAAAGCAGTCGGCGACACCGTCGTGCTTTCGCTCTACCGTGACGGCAAGCTCATCGAGGTCGACATGAAGGTCGGCGTGAAGCCTGCGGACCTCTAGTCACGTCACCGGCACTTCGAACGGGGCGCCTTCCGGGTGCCCCGTTCTTGTACCCTGAACATGTCAGAACTGTGGACTGGGTAGAATATGCTTCGTTGTTCAGCCGAACACAGCATCATTCACCCCGAGAGGAGAACCAATGGTTGAGACGTACCGCTGCAAGGGTTGTGGCTACTACCACGTCGGCCCGGCACCCGACGTTTGCCCCGTGTGTGGCGCACCACAGTCGTTCTTTCTGCCGTACACCGGCGTCGGCGACCTGACCGGCACGACGACGCTTGAGAACCTCAAGGCCGCCTTTGCCGGCGAATCGCAGGCCAACCGCCGCTACACGCTTTTCGCCCGTATCGCACGCCTCGAGGGTGACGAGGAAGCTGCTGCTGCCTTCGATCACGCTGCCGCCGAGGAGACCGCGCACGCGCTTGGGCATCTCGCCTACATGTCCGCGTTCGGCTCGACTGCCGAGAACCTGAACACCGCTGCAGAGGGCGAGAACTACGAGACCGTCGACATGTATCCGGCATTCGCTGAGGCCGCCGAGGCCGAGGGTTTCCCGGAGATCGCCTTCTACTTCCGCTCGGTCGGCTCGTACGAGCGCAAGCACCGCGATGCGTACAAGAAGGCTCTCGGCGAAGCGTAGGTGACAACTACCACGCCCGACATCAAGAGCCTGGACCTTGCCGGTATCGAGAACGCCCTGACCGAGATGGGTCAGCCGCGATTCCGCGTCCGGCAGGTCGTTCGCTGGCTCTACGGACGGGGTGTGGCTGCTTTCGATGAGATGACCGACCTGCCGGGGGCGCTACGCGCGCAACTCTCAGAGCGATTCGCCCTCGGCAGGCTCGTTCTCTCAGCGAAGGAGCTTTCGGCCGACGGCACAAGGAAGTACCTGTGGGAACTGCCCGACAAGACGACCGTCGAAAGCGTTGGAATCCCTGCGGGCGATCGTCTGACGGTCTGCTTCTCAACGCAAGCCGGGTGCGCCATGGGTTGCACGTTTTGCGCGACCGGCCAGGATGGGCTCACGCGTAGTCTGCTGCCCGGCGAGATGGTCGACCAGGTGCTCGGGGTCGCGGCCGACATGAACGCCCGGGTCTCCAACGCTGTTGCGATGGGACAGGGCGAACCATTCGCCAACTACGACGCCACACTCGCCGCCCTTCGGTTCATGAACTCCCCCGACGGGCCCGAGATCGGTGCACGCCACCTCACGGTGTCGACCTGCGGTCTGTTGCCGGGGATTCGTCGCTTCTCGGCAGAACCCGAACAGTTCACACTTGCGGTCTCGCTTCACTCGGCGGTTCAAGTCACGCGTGACCGACTGATGCCCGGAGTAGCTCGCTACCCGCTCGACCAGCTCCGAGAAGCGCTTGCGGCTTACGGCGTGCGGACGGGACGGCGCCCAACGCTCGAGTTCGCACTCGTGGCAGGCACGAACGACTCCGACGAGGAGCTTAAGGCGCTTGTTGCGTTCTGCCGAGGCATGCTCTGCCACGTGAATCTCATCCCGGTGAATCCTGTTTCCGGCTCCGATGCACGGCGTCCAGACGACGCGCGAGTGCGTGCGTTCGCGGCCACGCTCACATCGGCAGGCATCGAGTGCTCCATTAGAGCTGAACGAGGCGTGGATATCAGCGCTGCTTGCGGACAGCTCCGACAGCAGCACCGCGCCTCGGATTGATCGGGCAGGTCCCACCAAGCGCGGGGCAGTCATCGCACACCCGGGCAGTGTATTCCGCAAGCGGCGCGAAGCTGCCGTCCGCTATCGCCGAGACAACACGGGTCAGCCCCTCTTCGATGCGGTCCGCATCACCGGGTCCGAATTCAAAGCGCGTTTCGCGACAACCGCGCTCGATCTCCACGAACCTGACCGTGACCCGCTTCGCCCCGGCCCTGAGAACCGCCAGCGCATAGCATTCGGCCTGTGAGTGATACCGAGCGGCGGCCTCCTCGGCGGACAACTCACCCGAGCCCGTCTTGTAGTCGATGACCGTGGCGTCGTTTCCCGTCCATGCAAGCATGTCGATGCTGCCTTGCAGGAGCGTGTCGCCAAGGGGCACGGCAAACGGACACTCGGCATGTATCCTGTCGGCGGCTGCCACTGCACGGGCTGTCTCGCTGGAGAGGTAGTCGGCCACCACGGCCTGGAGGCGCCCGAGTTGCTCTTCACCGAGTCCGTTCGCTCGCGCTATGCACACCAGTCGATTCTGATCTGGCGCCGATCCCGAGACGGAGAGCTGCAGCGCCGCATGAACCGCGCTTCCGAAGCCGAGCGGTCCCGCAGTATCAGGAACCGAAGGGGTCTTGAGTCGCGCGATGCGGGTCGCGTAGAACTTGTACGCGCATTCGGCGTACACCGACAGCCCGGTGTACGAGACCGAGCGGGGTTGGCAAGAAGGCATCGCAGGTGCGGGTGCCGTAACCTGTTCTGGCAGCAGGCCGGGCTCGACCTCGGCGCTAGGAGCACATTCAAGGACTGCCGGAAGCGGCACGGTCGAGATGTGTACTGCCACGGAGTTGTCCGCCCCGATTCGAACCTCGGGCGCAAGTTCCGCTGCCGGCCCCGCGATCTGCGCGGCACGACGCAGGCGATCGATGTCGCACCGTCCTTCGGACTGCTTTGAGACGTCAACAGACGCGCTGAGGATGAGACACTCCCGAGCCCGGGTGCAGGCGACGTACAGGAGCCGGTCGGCCTCTGCCAGCTCCTCTGAGGCGTCGATCTCCTTCAGCTCTGTGAACGCGGCACTCTCGATCGATGTGCCGTCCGCAAAGAGGGTTCTTGGGACCTTGACGGCCAAGAGCGGCTCCTGCCCTCTGCCGACAAGCGCCTCGCCACACCCTCCGTCGCCACCAGACGCCAGGTTCCCGACCACAACGACGGGGAACTCGAGCCCCTTCGCCGCGTGCACACTCATGATCCTCACCGCGTCGATGCCCTCACCTGTGAGGGTTGCCTGCTTCTCGGGTGAGAGATCACGGTGCAGGGCAACGTGTTTGAGGAATCCGCCGAGGTCGCCTGATGAGCGCTGCTCGTATTCTTCGGCAAGCCGGCCAAGCTTGAGCACGTTGGCCCAGGCACGGGGGCCGCTCGGCCCTGACGCGAACAAGACCAGGTCATAGTCGAGGAGCTCGCACGCCTCATGGATAAGCTCCGCGATACCGCGCTTTCCGCGACTGCGTCGAAGCGTCTGGATTGTCGCAATCACACGGCTCACTGCAACCAACTCGTGCGCTGACGCATCGAGCCCCTCGGATCGCATGAGCGCGTCCCAGAGACACGTCGGGCCATCCATGGTCGCCAGCCGGTACATCGTGAGTTCCTGGAGCGCGACCATCCGACCCGCCAGGACCTTCATCAACGCCTCATCATTGCGCGGGTTGTCGATGACGGAGAGCAGCGCGATCACTTCGTCGACCTCCGCGCGATCGAAGTACGTGCCTCCCGATGCAACGTAGACGTCGAACCCCTCGGCCACCAACGCGGCTTCGACCAGCTCAGCCCGTCCCTGCATCGCTCGCAAGAGGACGACCATGTCGCCCTGTGGCGCGCCGCCAGCACGCAATGCGGCCAGCCGCTGCGCGATTGACGCCGCCTCCATGGCGCGTTTGGCTTCAGCCTTCTGCCCCTGCGCATCCGTTAGCAGGAACTGGACTCGTGACTCAGCTTCTGGCCAAGGATATGGTTCTCGCTCCTCCCGCATAGCTGCGAGCCGGACGAAGTCGTCACCAAAGAAGGTTGCGCTGTCGAACAGTTCGTTGATGGCGCCAATCACGTCTCTGTGAGAGCGGTAGTTCGCTTTGAGCACGCTCACCGATGGCGCCTGCTCGGCCAGGGTCCGAAAGACGCTCACGTCCGCGTGACGGAACCTGTAGATGGACTGCTTGTCATCACCCACGGTGAGCAGATCGTTTGCTGAGAGAGCTTTAGCGATGCGCAGCTGCAGCGCGTTGGTGTCTTGAAACTCATCGATCATGACGAGCTTGAATGCGTCCTGGTACCGGGCGGCGATGTCCGGCTGAGACTCAAGCAGCGCAGCCGTCTTGAGTTGCAGGTCCTCGAAATCGAGAACGCCACGTTCGGCTTTGGCGGCTTCGTAGGACAGATCGAACGCATCGATCACGCGCAGCAAGGCTTGCTCGTATGGCGATGCGATGATCTGCGCGACCTGTGCCCTCACAAGCGCGACCAGCCCCTTCGCGGACTCCGCGAGCTCCTTGACCTCCTGCGAGCCACGTTTGTGGAACGCAGCGTCATTGAGGGCCTCGGCGACGCGGCGAGCGACGACCTGTTTGTCCTCGGCCTGGTCCAGCGCGGCGAGTGCGTCTGCGCATGCCCGCGCCGAGCGCGCGCCTGAGTCTGTCGTCTGCGTGGATCCGAGCGCTCCGTACGAGCCCGAGAGTCCCTCGAATTCGGAGCGCCATTCCTGCAGGCACCGTCCAGACGGCTCCTCGGCACTACGCAGCTCCGCGACGCTGCGCCCCATCGAGCGGAGCGCCCCGTGGACCCGCGACACCATCGAGGCGACACGTGATGCACCGAAGTCGATGATGAGCCGTTCGATAGCCTTGTCTGACTCCATGAGCGTGCGCGCTGCTGCCTCAAACGCCTCCTGCTCCAAGATGCCGGCTTCGACTTGCGTCGCTACCGAGAACCGCGGATCGAGCCCCGCCTCAAAGGCATGGCGCCGCAGAATCCGAGAACACATCTTGTGGATGGTGGACACCCAGGCCTGATCGACCCGGCGGGCCTCAGCGTCGTGTCCCTCTGCGAGCAGCGCCGCGCGAACCCGTTCCGCGATCTCACCCGCCGCCTTGTCGGTGAATGTCACCGCCAGAACGTCGGTCGCCGAGCATGGTCCGATCTCGATCTCACCGAGAACCGCTGCGACGAATCGGGCCACGAGGACTCGCGTCTTGCCGGAGCCTGCTGCCGCAGCGACGAACAGATCGCCCGGGGCTGCGTGGACGACCGCGTCTTGCTCGGGGGCCAGCTGCATCTTCATCTGACTCTCCCCCCGCATACCGTCGCGGCCCCGCAGAACGTGCAGGCGTCCTTGTCGCGAGGCCGGACAGCGATGATTCCGGCGCGCATGCCCTCCACGGCCCGCTCGGCTGATTGGATTGCCGCTGCGATGATCTGCGGCAGTTCATCGGCCTCGCATACGTCGTTGCCGACAAGCCCGGGGGTTCCAGCCATCTGGTCCGCCACAAAGCCCCTGTCGCCTCCGTACTGCATGCTTCGGTACAGACCGCCAAGCAGTGGCTTCCCGAGCGCCTCGGCGGCCACAAGGCCGTACAGGGGCAATTGCACGAGCCCTTTGGTCTCCAGGTCCGCCTTCTTGGCAACAGTGGAGCCGCTCTTGTAGTCGATGATGATGATTCCGGTGTCCGAGGCATCAACGCGGTCGATTCTGCCTTTGAGGAAGAAACTACCAGTATTCACGGCGGGCTGGCCGTCTTTGGTGTTGAACCGCATCTCCTGTGCGATGGGTTCGAAGCCCGGCAGGAAGGCCGCATCCCGCTCCACGATTCGCCGGCTGCCGATCCTTGCCGCATGCAGCATCTCCTCATCATGCAAGGATGCCGGCATCGGACCTGCCGCGAGCACCTCGACAGCGACTACACGATGCTGTTCGATCGCCTCGGTAAGGTTCGCAGGAGTCACTCTCCCCTGGCCGAGCTCCGCCCTGCGCTCGTAGAATCGCTGGAGGATCTCATGGGCGAGACTCCCCTTCTGAAGCACGTCGATCTCCTGCTCCATTGAATCGGGGCGCAGTTTGCGCTCGTAGAACCATGCGAACGGACATGCGAGGTACTTCTCGATGTCACTCGCTGAGAACGTGTCGATTAGGGCGAGTTCGGCTGCAATCTCCTCGCTGACGCAGGCCGCACGACTCCGCGCCCTGTACGTCGCGTCTCGCGCTCGAGGGTCCGTCGTGTCGCCCTCGGTCGCAGCCGCTCTCAATCGCCGACGCTCCGCAAGCGGGGCATCCTCGGACTCCGCCAGGTCGCCAAGCTCAAGCTTCCGGACAGGCAGCTTATCACCGTATGGCTCGCCCGTGACGGGATCACGATACAGATCCAGGAATTCCTCCCACAGGGAAGAAGCGCGCACAGGGCGGCCGTCGTCATCGCATACCATCCGGCTGAGCACGAGACGATCGTGCGCTCCGGTGACGATCTGATAGAAGAGCAAGCGCTCGTCTTCAGCGTCGATGCGTGGCCGCGCGTCGATTCCAGCGGCCAAGAGCTCGGCCGTCATCGCCGGCGAGCTGAGCGCATCTTCGGCCGGCACAGCGGGAAACTCACCTGAATTCATGCCTGCCAGAATCACCACCGGGAAGCGTCTTGATCGCGCTCGCTCCGCACTCATGACCTGCACGCTATCGCCGCGTGTTTGGGCGGGCGTGATCGTGACTCGCGTGTTCCTCAGCGCGCTGGCGACTTCCCGAGCACCCCATGACCCGCTTCCAAGCGCTGCTATCTCCTCGATCGCCGCCATCACGGTCGACTGCGCTGCAGCATCTACTAGTCCGCCCTCATCGAAGATAGCCGTAGGTCCGTGAGCCGCCCGCAGCATATCTGCGACCAGCCAACGCCAACCCTCAACAGCAGTGGCATCAACGGGAGCGGCCGCGAGCGCGGCTGCGCGTTCAAGCAAGAGACGGGTACGTGCGCCAGTTGTCCGCGCGGCTTCAAGGACTTCTCGGCCCGCAGTAACGCGCCTGCGCCGCAGTAGCTCGTCAGCGGAATCGACGGCCGCCGAATCGGCCCACGCATACCCGCTCCGAAGGAAGCCGAGGAGGTCGATGCGCTCGTGCCCTTCGACCAGGTAGCCAAGCAGAAGTAGGAGCGCGCGTCCGAGGCCGGTAGCTGCGACACCGATCCTGACATCGAATTCTGCCGGTACGCCCGCCTCCCGGAAGGCGGCCGCAAGACGCGCATGATGTTGCTCGGGGTTCCGGTACACCACCGCGATGTCTCCGTAGTTACTGCCAGATATTACCAGCTCTTGTATCTCCCGTGTGATCCTCGCGGCTTCGCCGGCAGACCCCGCCGCCTCAGAGAGGGATACGGCTCCCATCGACACAGGACGCTCAGAGGACCCGATTCCGCCGAAGAGCGCCTCGCCCACGGCGCGCAGCTCCGCATTGCCGTCCGTTGGCGCAGAGACGTGCATGTGGTGGGCACCCTTGACAGCATCGAACTCAGAGACCACCTTGCATGCCGCTGCGGTCGCCGGATGGTCTTCGACCCAGGTCAGGGCAACGAAGACATCGCATCCGAGATCTGCGGAGCGCACGATGAAGCGCTTCTGCGCAGGCGTGAAGCTGGCGAAGCGATTGACCGCGAGCACCTGCGGAACGTCTCGGGCGGTAAGGGTTTCGGCAAGGCGCGCATGCGCCTCACTCGGCTCGATCAACTCGTTCTCGCGAAGCAGGCACGCGTACGCGTCGACGAGCCCCAGGAGCTCCCTCGCTGCGGGCGTCGTCGCGGACCTGGCGCGCGCGCCGTCCAACGCAAGCGACTCCCCCGCTCTCTGGACGAGCGTCTCCAGTAGGCGCGCGAATCCCGGGCGCGCTGCTGATCGTGCGAGCACCTGGAGGTTGGCCTGGGACAGTACGCTGCTCAGAGCAAGCATTCGTTGAGTCGGCCGCACGATCGATCGCCCGTCACCAAGCAGGTCCCATCGTGTACTCAAATACCGGTCGAACTGCGTGATGGTAAGACCGAGAGCTGAACCCTCTCGCGAGAATTCCTGCTCGGCGCGCCGAACCTCGGGACCAGACGGTAGCAGCAGTGTGGCATCCAGGCCACGGGCGGCGGCGTCTCGAATCGCGGCGTGCAGTACGCCGGTCTTGCCCGCATTGGCCGCGCCAGTGACGATCGTAAGTCCCACCTGCTGCTCCCTCCGAATGTCCGGAAGAAGCGTAGCACGGGGCTCTGACGTCAGGGCATCATGACCGTTCGTGAGTACTTGCGCACACCTTCGCGCAGCTCTCTCACCTTGCGCCACGCGACTTCTTCTTCTCGCCCAAGGTAATGGTCCATGCGAGATCCGACGAGCTCAGCCGCTCGCTCGGCGCGATCAGCGACAGCGCGCGCGGTATCAGCCACCCGGAGCGCCTCGTTGGCTAGCCGGCGCCGAGTACGGGCACCGCTGTCCGGTGCGAACAGTAAGCCGACGACGATACCTCCGACTGTGCCGGCGATGAGACCAATGGCAAAATATTCCATTCCTCGGCTTCTACGCATTCGCGCCATCCCCTTCCGGCGCACCGCTCTCAGTGAGAACGCGCATGATTCGCTCCAGATCAGCTTCATCTACGAAGTCGATCTCGATTTTGCCCTTCTTGGCGGTCTGGCGAACCCGCACGTTCGTTGCAAGCAGTCGCCTGAGCTTACGCGCAACGACTTTGTACGATTTCGGTGATATTGGCCGAGGCGTGCGCTCACCTTGGCCAGCGGCCATCAGCCGGGCGACGTTCTCGGCGTCTCTAACCGACAGTCCTTCTTCGACGATCTTGTGAGCGAGCCGGATGCGCTGTGTTTCCTCTGGCACGGACAGAACTGCACGCGCGTGGCCAGCTGTTAGCTTGTTGTCGTACATGAGCTCTTGAACCTCTTCAGGGAGATCGAGGAGGCGGAGTGAGTTCGTTACGCCCGATCGTGACTTCGACACTCGGTCAGCGAGCTCAGCCTGTGTCATCGAGTACTCTTCGATGAGGCGCTTGAAGCCGCGGGCCTCTTCGATTGCGTTGAGGTCCTGGCGTTGAAGGTTCTCGATTAGGGCCAGTGCGAGCGACTCCGTCTCGGTAGACGCCATCACACGGACGGGGACCTTCGTGAGTCCGGCGGCCCGTGATGCCCTCCAGCGGCGCTCACCGGCGATAATCTGATACCCCTCGGCATGCGGCCGGACGATAATGGGCTGCAGTACGCCGACTTTGGCGATCGAGTCCGCAAGTTCGTCGATGCCATCCTCGTCCATTGCGGTGCGGGGCTGGTTAGGATTCGGGGAGATGAGCTCGATCGGAAGCTCCTGGGGCTCCCCGCCGACGAATTCCTGCCCGGCTCCCGGAATCAGGGCTGAGAGCCCCCGTCCAAGTCCACGCTTAGCCACGGCTGATCACTTCCTTCGCTAGGCTGCGGTACGCTTCGGCCCCGCGCCCGTTCGGATCGAACAGCGTGATCGGCTGCCCGAAGCTAGGGGCTTCTGAGAGTCGCACGCTTCGTGGAATGACGGTCTCGAACACCGTCTCGTCGAAGAAGTCCTTCACTTCTTCGACAACTTGCTGCGAGAGGCGCGTGCGACCGTCGAACATGGTCATCAGGACGCCGAACACCTCAAGGCCTGGATTCAAGTGCGTCTTCACGAGCTTGAAGCTCTCGAGCAGCTTCGAAAGGCCTTCTAGCGCGTAGTACTCGCACTGAACCGGGATGATGACGCCATTGGCCGCAGACAACGCATTGACCGTGAGCAGCCCGAGTGATGGGGGGCAGTCGATGATCACAAAATCGAAATCGTCCACTACCGGAGCAAGCACACCCTTGAGCTTCGTCTCGCGGCTGAACGCTGAGACGAGTTCGATTTCTGCCCCCGCGAGCTGGATGGTGGCCGGCACCACGAACACATTCGGCACCTCCACTGGCTCGATGAGCCCCGCAATCGGGGTATCGCCGAGTAGCGCGTTGTAGACGCACTCTTCGCGCTGGTTCTTGTCGAGACCAAAGCCTGAAGTCGCATTTCCTTGAGGATCCAGGTCAACAAGAAGGACCTTGGTGCCGGCTTCACCAAGGGCGGCGGTAAGGTTGACGGCAGTTGTGCTCTTTCCGACACCGCCCTTTTGGTTCACAACGGCCAATACGCGCGTCGGATGAGACCTGCCACCTCGGCTCTGCGATCCAGACACAGGTGTATCGGACACGACGCCTCCTCCCAAATGAATGCTCGTGGGAAGTATAGGCGAATGAGGACCTCTTGGGAAAGGTTACGCGAGTGGATGCCGCTGAGCCATGCCACTTCTGCGAGGAAGGGGCACACTTGAGCCCCGAGTCTTCTCGTAGCAGACAATGGTGCGGCGCTCACCCTGTGACAACTGAAACTCGTCGAGGGAGATGCGTGACATACCGCAGATCTTAGCGACCTTGTCGCCGCGCAGCAGCTCTTCCTGGTCGAGCGGGCCCTTCATTGCAATCAGTCTGCCTCGCCTCATCAACATAGGCGTCGCGAGCTCAACCAGGGCCGGCAGGCTGGCCAGAGCACGAGCGACCACCCCCGCAAAGGCGTCAGGGTGCACTCGCGCAACATCCTCCGCCCGTTCGCCCAACACCTCTACGCCGAGACTGAGTTCTTCGGAGATTGCCGTGAGGAAGGCGGCCTTCTTCTTCACCGACTCGACAAGCGTCACTTCGCGCCCAGAGAGAATGCGCAGGACGATGCCTGGATATCCGGCGCCGGAACCGATATCCACGATGGGCCCCGCGACGAGATCACCGAGTGCCCGCATCGCTGTGGCGGAATCAGCGATGTGTAACCGGAGTACATCCGACTTCTCGGTCACCCTCGTCAAGTTCATTCGAGTGTTCTCATCGAGAACCGCGTCTGCGTGCAGGGCAATCAGCTCTAGCTCTTGGTCAGAGCCTGAGCCTCCCACGGCTGAGATTGCGGCACCCACGTCTTGCGCGTTGATCACAGCCGGTCTCAGATGTTTCACGTGAAACCTCCGATCGGACTCTGGTTTCATCCGGCTGGTCGTCCTGGAATGTTTCACGTGAAACATCGGAACAAGCCGGTCGCTGTCCGAAAGTCATGAGTCATGGGTTCTTGGCGGAGTCTCCGCGCACTGCATGTCGATGGTATCAGAAAGGGCGCCCGTAGGCGCCCTTCGTGGTGTGAGATGTGGGAACCCTACTTCGGGTGCACAACCACCTGACGAAATGGCTCTTCCCCTTGGCTAGCAGTCGTGATGCGACGATCGTTCCGAAGAACCATGTGGATGACCTTGCGTTCGAAGCTCGTCATCGGCCGCAGCTCAACGGGACGGCCCTGACGCGCCACGCGGTCGGCGGCCCGGCGCGCTATCTCCTCCAGCTTCAGGCGACGGCGGTACCGATACCCGGATACATCCACCACAATCGGGAAGCGTCGCTCGATTCGACGGTTGGTTATGGCCGACACGAGAATCTGCAGAGCATCGAGCGTCTTGCCATGCCGGCCAATGAGAATGCCGAGATCATCACCGACGATGTCCATGATGATTTCGTTCTCATCACCCTCGTACTCCTCGATCTCAGACTCGATGCCCAGCGGGCCGAGGATGCTGTTGATTACGGTCACAGCTTCGTCGGCGATGGAGTCGAGTTCTTCGTCGCTCAAGTCGGCGGGGGAGACGGCGTCATACCCGCTGTGGTTCACGAGTACTTCGTCTTCGAGCTCCTCCTCGACATCCTCGTCATCGGCGCTCGGAGCGACATAGCCCGCCTTGAGCCACACTCGGACCTTAGCCGTCTTTGCAGAGCCGAACAGGCCCTTGCCTCCGCCTTCGAGGACTTCGTACTCAACGGCATCCTGCTGAACGCCCATCTCTTCGAGCGCAGCGTCGAGCGCCTCAGGTACCGATGGTCCCTCAACAATCGTTTCCTTGATCATCTATTCGGCTCCCTCTTTATGGGCGTACGTCTTCTGAAGAACCCACTGCTGGGCGATTTGGAGGACGCTCGATGTAACCCAGTAGACCAGAACACCAGCAGGGGAGACCCAGCCGAACCACAGCATCATGAGAGACATGTAGACGGCGATGTTGCGCTGGGACTTATCGGTACCCGGCTGCATCAACTGCGGAATCACGATGCTCAGGCCGAACATGACTACAAGAATCGCGTAAGGAAGCACCGCGCCGATGCCGCCCGCTTCGAACATCTGCTGGGGGGTGCTGGTAAGGTCTGGAAGAATTATCCAGAAGCGCTTGGCCGCGATGGCGTCTGCTGCGGGCAAGGACGCTATGTGCGCTAGCAAGAGGCCGGGGACGAGCGTCTTCACACCATCGATCTTCTTGCTCACAGAGCCCAGGACGCGGAACAGCGCGAAGAATATTGGCATCTGGAGGATAAGCGGTAGGCATCCACCTAGTGGATTGACCTTGTTCTCCTGATAGAACTTGAGCGTCTCTTCTTGGAGCTTCTCCTTGTTGTTCTTGTACTTCTCTTGCAGCTCCTTGATCTTTGGCTGAATCCGCTGCAGCTCATACGTGGACTTCGTCTGCTTCATGGTCAAAGGCAGGAGAACGACTCGGATCGCCACGGTCAGCAAGACGATCGCGATGCCGTAGTCATGTACATATGAGTAGAAGAAGCTGAGTACATCGAACAGGAACTTCTCGATAGGTTCGAGCACGGGGGATTACCTCCTTGGTAAGGCACGGGGCCCAAGAATCCTCGGTTCTTCTCCACTCCGGTGGGTCCGGGGGTCCACGCTGTTTTCACTCTTCTATCTACCACACGCGCGACAATAAGAGAAACCCAACCTGCTGTGTGGTCACACATTCGGTCCAGGCGGAGGGCTAGGGAACGGGGTCGAAGCCGCCGGGGTTCCATGGGTGGCAACGACCAATGCGCTTCAGGGCCAACCACCCGCCGCGCAGCACGCCATGGCGCTCAATCGCTGTAACCGCATACGCCGAACAGGTCGGCGTGAAGCGGCAGGATGGCGGAAAGAGGGGCGATAGCAGCCGCTGGTAGGTCTTGATGGGTAGTGTCGCGGCACGTCTCAGTATGTTCATTTCGCGCCCCGAGCACGCAAGACCGCTTCACGCAGATCGCGATCGACACTCTCTGCGGCGGCAGACTCAAGGCCAGTTCGGGCGACCAGCGCCACATCCATACCCGGCCACGGACCCCCAAGTCTGCGGCATGACGCCCGCAGCACACGCTTGCATCTGTTCCTTAACACCGCATTGCCGAGCTTCTTGCCTGCAACAAAAAGCACGCGTCCCTCTGAGAGGTCGCGTGCTTCTGGTGTTGGTAGGCCCAGGACGAGAACAAGCCTGCTGGTCCCGCGCCGGCCTTCTTTGAAGAGACGATCGATGTCGGCCGAGGCCTTGATCGTGTTCATCGTGTCCCGTGCCCGCGAAGGGACGGAACCGTTGCTACGCAGCGCTCGGCGTGAGGACGTGACGGCCCTTGCGACGACGGGCCGCGATGACTGCCCGACCGCCTCTGGTTGCCATGCGTGCGCGGAATCCGTGCGTCTTTGCACGCTTCCGGTTATTCGGCTGGTATGTGCGCTTCATAGGATCCTCCGTTCGGGGCGTCCGAGAACACGCCCGGACGACAAGCCTGGTGATTATACTGACACCCCCTTGTGAGTGTCAATCACATTCGATCCGAGTGTGCTCTCGCAATGGTTTCCGATACCCCTGTGCTGCTTTCCTCAGTAAGGGCACCAAAATAGTCCGGAAATTGTGGATACTGTGGAAAACCCAGGATTCACGACTGGCGAACCTGTGGATAACCTGTTGTCGCTCGTTGTCCCCAGGGTGCCCCTCTGTTAGAATCGGCGCTGTTTCCACAGGCTGTGAATCGGCGTTGTTCACCTTGAAAACGACCTGGTAGGGGCCTCTTACGGGCTCTTGGTTAATCTTGGTATACGGACAGGTGTTCGGTTTTCCACAGCTTCTTTCACTTCTGTATCTTGTGTTCGCAGCACTGTCCACAGAATCCACTGGACGGAAGCGATACTGGGTGGCCTTGGAAGGGCTGTTATACACCAAATAGCCATCAACCTGGGCTTCTTGTGGATTCGGACATGTGATCGCTGCGAGATTCTCCACAGATGTGGAAAGTCCTGTGGATAAACAGCAAAACAGCAGCTTAGAGGGTTCCAGGGTTTGTGGCTACAGTCTCGGTGGAGTGTTGTGGATACGGCTTCTAGCAGGGCGTTAATACTTGGGACTTTCGTAGTGATGTGTTGATAAGTCTGTGGAGCGAGAGGGGGGACTACGGTGAAATCGTTCTTTGATGGAGGGATGTCTGCCACAGCGGGCGGCCAGACAGAGAGCCTGGCAGAACGCAGGCTCACTGAAACCCCGGCTCTTGCTCCTGTAGATAGAGCTTCAACTGCAAGGGTAGCGATCTATGACTCACTCACCGCCTCGCCTCGCGTGGAGGACGTTGCGGGTCCCGATGCTCGCTCTTTTGTGGAAGCTTTGTCTTCGCGTGTATATCAGTTGTCCCATGAGCTCGGGGGATCGCTCCCTTATATGGTTATCCGTGAGGTTGTTGAGAACTTGATCCATGCGCACTTTACGGAAGTCGTCGTCACTGTTCTGGATGACGGAAACACCATCAGGTTCGCCGACCAAGGACCTGGGATTCCAGACAAGGACCGAGTGTTCGTCCCGGGATTCTCTACTGCCACCCATGAGATGAAGTCCGTCATCAAGGGTGTTGGTTCCGGGTTACCTGTGGCGCGGGAGTGCCTCACATTCTCAAGCGGCACGATCACGATCGAGGACAACCTTGGCCGGGGTTGTGTTGTCACTGTTCACGTTGAGCCCGAACCCTTGCCTTCTGATGATTCTGATATCCCTGCGATGAATGAGTCGCCGGCTCCGCGGTTGACCCTGCGGCAGAAGCAAGTGTTGTCCTTGGTGCTCGAAATGGGATCCATAGGACCTTCGATTGTTTCAAAAGAACTTGGTGTTGGTCTCTCTACCGCGTACCGCGACCTCGCATCCTTGGAGGATTGCGGACTGATCGTGTCAGATGAGAACGGGAAGCGAGTGTTGGCTCCAATGGGTGCTGAGTCGCTGGACTCGCTCTTCAACAACTGATCCGGGGGACAGACGTGCAAGATGTGCAGGAACTATGGGACCAAACCCTCGCTGTAGTCCGCGGCGAACTTAACACTCCCACCTTCAAGACGTGGTTTGAGAACACGTCCCCGGTTGGTGTCATTGATGAGACGTTGGTTATCGCCGTCCAGAATGAGTTCGCAAGAGATTGGCTTGAGACACGTTACTCTGGTCTCTTGTCATCAGCTCTGGCCCAGGTGCTTGGTCAGCCCATGGGCGTCTCGTTCCGAGTACCCACCGATGGACCAATGCCAGCTGTTGTGGTTGGTGGATCCGTAGAACCCCCCGGAATGCCCGACCTCGAGGAGGTCGAACAGAAGCGCGTCAAAGAGGCGACTGACGGGGAGTTCAACCCGAAGTACACGTTTGACTCTTTTGTCATGGGTACTTCAAACCAATTCGCTTACCATGCAGCCCTGGCCGTCGCTGAAACTCCAGGGGGAGCCTACAACCCTCTCTTCATCTACGGTGGCGTCGGATTAGGCAAGACTCACTTGCTGCAGTCAATCGGTCACTATGTGAAGACGAGCTTTCCGCATATGCGCGTGAAGTACGTGTCTACGGAACAATTCACTAATGACTTCATCAACTCAATCGGCAATCGAGACAAGAGCCGCATCGAAGGCTTCCGGCGTCAGTATCGAACGAACGACGTTCTTCTCGTGGACGACATCCAGTTCCTCGCAGGCAAAGAGGGCACCCAGGAGGAGTTCTTCCATACGTTCAACACACTGCAGCAGGCGGGCAAACAAATCGTGTTGTCTTCGGATCGCCCACCAAAAGACATAGGGAGTATTGAAGACAGGCTACGCAGCAGGTTTGAGATGGGGCTCATAACTGACATCCAGCCACCGGAACTTGAGACCCGTATCGCGATCTTGAGACGGAAGGTTGAGGCGGAGAACCTCACCGTTCCTCCTGATGTCCTCACCTTCATCGCCGACCGGATCTCGTCGAACATCCGAGAGCTCGAAGGTGCGTTGATTCGTATCGTAGCCTTCAGTTCTCTCACTCGGCACGCTATAGATACCGATCTTGCCAGGAGTGTGTTGAAGGACATCTTCCCGGAGCGCTCGATCAAGCCTATTTCCATCAACACAATCCAGCAGGAAGTATGTAAGTTCTATAGCATCAGTAAAGCGGACCTTGTTGGAAACAAGCGCTCCCAGGCGATTGTGTATCCGCGACAAGTGGCCATGTACCTCGCGCGCGAACTAACAGATATGTCACTACCTAGAATCGGCACTGAGTTTGGTGGGCGGGACCACACGACTGTGATGCATGCTACCGCCAAGATCACGAAGCTCTTGAATGCTCAACGTGAAGTGTTCACACAGATCCAAACACTCACAAACCTAGTGAAACAGCGTAACTAACAACCATGTGGATAACATGGGGGTAAGGTGGGGAAGACCGGACCCACCTGTTGAAAGATTCAACACCTTGTTGAAAGTGTGGATAGGCGGAGCAGTTCTTTCACACCCTCACCCACAATAGACACACCGCGAACGACCTCGTGTTTTGAGAGATATCAACATCATCAACAAGCCCTACTACTATTACTGTTAGTTGATTATCTAAGAAAGGAATCGGAATGAAGGTCTCTATCGCCCGCACAGAGTTGCTAGACGCCCTCTCGATTGCGTCAAAAGGACTCTCATCAAGAACCACCCTTCCGATTCTCTCAGGCATTCTCTTCTCGGCTCAAAACGATGAGCTTCGCCTCAACTCTACGGACCTCGAGATATCGATCAAGACCAGTTCGAAGGCCCGGGTTGAGGAAGCGGGCAGTGCAGTGATTCCGGGGAAGTTGATCACAGACATCGTGAGGAATCTTCCTGAGTCAGCTGTCACGATCGAGACGACACAGAACGGCGCGACGATCTCGTGCGCTCAATCATCGTTCGTGGTTAGAACACTCTCAGCTGATGATTTTCCGAAGTTCCCAGACGTGACGCCTAGTGAGATGGTCTCTCTTCCAACAGGTGTCTTCTCCGAGGTGGTTCACCAGGTTTCACGTGCAGTCAGTAGGGATGAGACTCGGCCTATTTTGACCGGTGTGTTGGTTGTCGTTGAAGAAGGAACACTTCGTATGGCGGCGACAGACTCCTACCGGTTGTGTGTTCGGGAAGTCCCGGTTGAAGGCGTTCTCGGATCGCTTGAAGCCGTGGTTCCCGGTCGGGCGATCGAAGATGTAGCCCGGCTCGGAGCGTCAGCTGAAGCGATCAAGATAGGGGTCTCTGAGAACCAAGTCGTCTTCGCGTTCAACGAGACGACATTCGTCAGCCGAAGGATTGAAGGATCATTCCCTAATCACAAGCAACTCATTCCAAAGGAGTACGTGACGCGGTTGATCATCGGCCGGCAGGATCTTCTTGAGGCCGTGAAGAGAGTCTCGCTCATGGCACAACACAGTGCTCCGTTGAGGATGAAAGTGAACGCCACAGATAGGATCCTCACGATCTCTGCACAGACACAAGATGTCGGTGAAGCCACGGAAGATCTTGAGATCGACACACAAGGCGAGGATGTTGAGATTGCATTCAACCATGCATATCTGACCGATGGTATCTCGGTGGCTGATGGCGACAAGGTCGCAATAGAAATCGTGAGCCCACTCAAGCCTGGGGTTATGAAGCATCCCGAGGGCGAAGACTTCATTTACTTGCTTATGCCTGTTCGTCTCGGTTAAGCCGACAGGCGTGTACGTCAAGTCGCTCCGTCTTACATCGTTCCGGAACTACAGCGACCGGGAGATACACCCATCTCCTGGTCTCACTGTCCTTGTCGGGCCTAATGCGACAGGCAAGACGAACGTGATCGAGGCGTTGCAGATCATCACATCAGGACGCTCGTTCAGGCGACCGAAATGGAACGAGGTGGTGCAGTGGGGTGCCGACCACGCGACACTTACGGCAGACATCTCGGGCGACGGGGCAGACAGTAGCGTCGAGATAATCATCAAGTCAGACGCGACCAGATCCTTCCGATTGAACAGGAACAAGAAGCGGAGGGTGTCAGACGTCACAGGTATCCTTCCTTGTGTGGTCTTCACACCAGAGGATCTTGATCTTACGAAAGGCGCGGCCGAGAAGCGGCGTTCAGAGATAGATGATCTCGGAGAGCAGCTATCAAAGACGTATGGCGCGGCCCGCAGAGACTACGCCAAAGTCATCCGACACAGAAACGTACTTCTGCGAGAGTGGCAGGCCTCGGATGCGGATCTGGAGCCATGGGACGTACAAGTCGCTTCACTTGGCAGTAGGCTCCTGGTACACAGGCGACGACTTCTGCGCAGGATAGTCGAGCGGGCAACCATCGCCTACCAAGACCTCTCCCAGAGCGAATCACTGAGCGTTGGATACATGGACAAATGCGGTGTCAACACAGCATCACTGGAAGAGGAGATCGAGGTCGACCAGGCCGAGAAAGCGATCCTCGCGTCCTTAGAGGCGAGGAGAAGCGAAGAGCGCGCGCGAAGAATGACGTTAGTGGGACCACACCGAGACGAGATCTCGTTCCTTCTCGACCATAACGACGCGCGAGCATATGCCTCACAAGGCCAACAAAGAACCATCGCCCTCGCGTGGAAGTTGGCAGAGGTACAAGTGGTTGATGATGTCGTCCACAAGAAGCCGATTCTGCTACTTGATGACGTGATGTCCGAACTCGACGAAGATCGGCGCCGCGCACTAACAGGTCTTGTGCAACAGAACATACAGACATTCGTCTCGACGACCGACGTAGCCCATTTTGACTCAGCGCTCATGAGCGAGGCTTTGATCATCGAGTCCAAGGAGTAGTGGCCGGATGAGACGCCGAAAGCTCGACAGTATCGGAGACATCACCGATGCGGTCATCCGGCGCGCAGACCCGAAGAAGCACCGTTACACAGCGAGGGTCGCTTTGGCATGGGAGCAGATCGCCGGGCAGGAGGTTGCGAGGCATACGGTTGCCACCTCGGTGAGGGAGGGAGAGCTCGTCGTCAGCGTCGACTCCGCGGCCTGGGCGCATCAACTCGACCTCATGAAGGATCGCTATCTGGCTAGTATCCGTTCAGAGATTGGTGAGGGCGTGGTCAGGACCATGCGGTTCACTGTCTCTAAACGGGTTGCTCAAGAACACCAACTACAAGATGAGGCCGAGCGCATCTCTGAGTTCTATGAACCAGAAACGACCCCCTCGGTTCCATTGAGTGAGAGCGAGCGGCTGCAGGCTGAATACATCGCCGAGGCGGTGAAGGACGAGTCGCTGCGCGAAGCCGCCCTCAGGGTGATGATCAAGGATCTTGAGTGGAAAAAGGGTGCACGGGCTGAGAGCGACCCGCAGGCGCCTTCTGATGGCGCGACAGGGGACAATTCAAGCCTCTAACACTACACGTTGTGGTAAAATGGGTGGGTAGCGTCAATATGTCGTAGTTGACGCCATTTCCACTCGTCACACCCATAGAAGCAAGAAGGAGCCGTGGTGGCGAACAACGGTGGTTCGTACTCTGGTAAAGACATCCAAGTCCTTGAGGGCCTCGAAGCAGTTCGTAAGCGCCCTGGTATGTACATCGGATCAACAGGTCCCAAGGGACTTCACCACCTGGTGTACGAGGTCGTAGACAACGCTGTCGACGAGGCGCTGGCAGGTTACTGCTCGGTGGTCGACATCGTGATACACGCCGACAACTCCATCTCATGCACCGACAACGGCCGAGGCATCCCTGTCGACAATGTTCCGAAGCACAAGAAGTCGGGAGTCGAAGTCGTCTTGACCATCCTGCACGCCGGTGGCAAGTTCGGCGGCGAGGGATACAAGGTGTCTGGCGGGTTGCACGGCGTTGGTGTCTCTGTCGTGAACGCGCTTTCCGAGAAGCTTGAAGTCGAAGTCAAACGAGATGGCAAGATATGGCAGCAGACATATGAACGCGGGCGGCCCACTGGCCCGCTTAAGGCAATCGGCTCAACGAAGACCACCGGCACAAAGGTGACCTTCTGGGCCGACCCGGACATCTTCGAGACCACCGAGTACTCATGGGATGTTCTCTCCTCACGCATGCGAGAGACCGCGTTTCTCAATAAGAACCTCAAGATCACCCTCACCGATGAACGCGAGCTCGAACCGAGACGCGAGGAGTACCGGTACGCCGGAGGCATCCTCGACTTCGTGAAGTACCTCAATGACAAGAAGGAGAGCATCCACGCAAAGGTGGTGTACTTCGAGCAAGAGGGTCCAGAAGGTGCCGTCGAAGTCGCCATGCAGTGGAACACTAGCTACACAGAGACGGTGCTGGCGTTCGCCAACAACATCAACACCCATGAAGGTGGAACACACCTCGAGGGCTTCAAGAACGCGCTCACCCGAACGATCAACGACTACGCTCGCCGGCAGGGGATTCTCAAAGAGAAGGACGAGAACCTCACCGGCGAGGATATCCGAGAAGGCCTCACCGCTGTCATCTCGGTCAAGTTGCGCGAGCCGCAGTTCGAGGGCCAGACGAAGACCAAGCTCGGGAACACCGAGATGCGCTCATTCGTTCAATCCGCGGTAACACAGGCACTCGCAGAGTACCTTGAGGAGCACCCGAAGCCCGCACGCATCATCGTGATGAAGTCGACCCAGGCCAGCAAGGCCCGGGCGGCTGCCCGAAAGGCGCGCGAACTCACCCGTCGCAAGGGGCTTCTCGAGAGCTCCACGCTGCCCGGCAAGCTCGCAGACTGCTCGATCAAAGAAGCCGCGCTGACCGAGATCTACCTCGTAGAGGGTGACTCGGCCGGCGGCTCTGCAAAGCAGGCGCGCGATCGCTCGTTCCAGGCGATCCTGCCGCTGAGAGGCAAGATCCTGAACGTCGAGAAGGCCGGCATCAACCGGGCGCTCGGCTCCGAAGAGATTCAGGCGATGATCACCGCGCTCGGGACGAGCGTAGCCGAGGAGTTCGATCTTTCGCAGGCGCGCTACCACAAGGCGATCATCATGACCGACGCTGATGTCGACGGCAGCCACATCCGCTGCCTCATCCTCACGTTCTTCTATCGCTACATGCGAGAGATGATCGAAGCAGGCTACATCTATATCGCCCAGCCGCCGCTCTACAAGATCAGTGTCGGCAAGAAGCACGAGTACGCGTACAACGACAAGCAGCTGCAACAAGCGCTCGCGAAGCTCTCCGAGACGACGAAGTACACACTTCAGCGCTACAAGGGTCTTGGTGAGATGAACCCGGAGCAGCTCTGGGAGACCACCATGGATCCCGAGCGGCGCACGCTCCTGCAGGTGACGCTCGACGATGCGCTAGCCGCCGAGGAAGCATTCGTCGATCTCATGGGCGACCAGGTGGAACCACGGCGTGAGTTCATCCAGCGGCACGCCAAGAACGTGCGATTCCTCGATATCTAGAGACTCCGACAGACATAGGACGGGTCGCGGTGGACGAGCGCGATAGACGACACAAGCGGGATTTCGAACCGCCCCCGTGGGAGCAGGAGGCGTTCGAACGTTTCGAGAAGGACCGGCGCGAGCGCGAGGAAGAGGCCAAGCTCGACGCTGCACTGGAGGCGGCGAGGGTTGCATCGGCGGTGCTCGAGCCAGCTCCTGAGGAGCCCGAGGTCGCCGAGCCATCGTCGGTAGAAGCGGCTGTGAGGGTTGAGGCTCCCAGGGAGCCAGCGCCAGAGCAGAAAGAGAGCGCGATCAGCACTGCAGAGCTCGAGACGATGCTCTTGGGGTTGCGACACGAAGAACCGACTGCAACCAAGAACTACAAGACGATCGCGAACGCAGTGAGCGCCCTGCTGGTGGTCGGCGGCATAGGGTTCGTGGTTTGGGCCGCGGTGTTGTTCGCAAGGGTCGGCGGCAATCAGGGGCCGATGCCGACGCTCGCATCGATGTTGTTGATGGTGTGGGGCTTCCTGCTCATGGGTGGCGCCGTGCTCTTGTTCCGCAAGTACAACCTGTAGCAGGCCGACGTACGAGGAGACTGAGACGTGACTGAACCGATCGCGAGCGAGGGCACGATCCTCCCGATCGACATTGAGCAGGAGCTGAGAAGCTCCTTCCTCGAGTACTCGATGAGCGTCATCGTGGCCCGTGCGCTTCCAGATGTGCGTGACGGCCTCAAGCCGGTTCATCGCCGCATCCTGTACGCGATGAACGAGTCAGGGCTGACACCGACCCGCGCATACAAGAAGTCCGCGTGGACCGTTGGTGAAGTCATCGGCAAGTACCATCCCCATGGTGACTCGGCGGTCTACGACACGATGGTCCGCATGGCTCAGGACTTCGCCATGCGCGCCCCGCTTGTGGACGGCCATGGCAACTTCGGCTCGATCGACGGCGACTCCGCCGCCGCCATGCGGTACACCGAGTCTCGCCTGCACCGAATGGCGATGGAACTGCTTCGCGATATCGATCGCGAGACAGTCGATTTCGGCCCCAACTATGACGAGTCACTGCAGGAGCCGCTGGTTCTACCGAGCCGGTATCCCAACCTGCTCGTGAATGGTAGCGCCGGCATCGCAGTCGGTATGGCGACCAACATCCCGCCGCACAACCTCGGTGAGGTCATCGATGCGACGATCATGTTGATCGACAACCCGGACGCGGACATCGATGAGTTCCTGGCGGTCATGCCCGGCCCCGACTTCCCAACAGGCGGCGTCATCATGGGCCGCGAGGGCATCAAGGACGCGTACATGACCGGGCGAGGCTCGATCAAGATCCGCGGCAAGGCGCATATCGAGCAGACGTCGACCGGCAAGATGCGGATCATCGTGAGCGAGATCCCGTACGCCGTGAACAAGAGCAAGCTGGTCTCGAAGATCGCAGAACTCGTGCGGGAGAAGAAGCTCACCGAGATCTCCGACCTTCGCGATGAGTCTGACCGCAAGGGCATGCGTGTCGTCATCGAGCTCAAGGGCAGCGCGATTCCTCAGGTCGTGCTGAATAAGCTCTATAAGCACACGACGCTGGAGACAGGGTTCGGCGTCAACATGCTCGCGCTTGTCGATGGCGTTCCGAAGACGCTGAACCTCAAGCAGATGCTCTTCTACTACATCGAGCACCAGAAAGAAGTCATTGTCCGGCGCACGCAGTACGATCTGCGCAAGGCGCAGGAGCGTGCCCATATCCTCGAGGGTCTCATGATCGCCCTCGACAACATCGACGAGGTCATCAAGATCATCCGCGCGAGCCAGGATGATGCCGAGGCCAAAGCCCGCTTGATCGAGCGGTTCGGCCTCTCGGAAGTCCAGACCGACGCGATCCTTGAGATGCGCTTGCGTAGACTCACCGGCCTTGAGCGGCACAAGATCGAGGCGGAGCTAACGGAGCTTCGCGAGAAGATCGCGTGGTACTTGAAGGTCCTGGGGGACATCACACTCGTCCTGCAGATTATCAAAGACGAGATGACGGAGATCAGAGACAAGTTCGCGAACAAGCGCCGAACCGAGATCATGAACGCGGCCCGCGACCTCGACGTCGAGGATCTCATCGCCGAGGAAGACATGGTCGTGACGATCACCAAGGCCGGCTATGTGAAGCGTCTACCGGTTGCTACCTATCGCCAGCAGAAACGCGGCGGTAAAGGTGTCGCCGGCGTGAACCTCAAAGAGAACGACTTCGTGGAGCAGCTCTTCATCTCCTCGACGCACGACTACGTGCTCTTCTTCAGCACGAAGGGTAAGGTCTACCGCTTGAAAGTCCACGAGCTGCCCGTTGGTTCTCGGCATGCGCGTGGCACAGCGGTCGTGAACCTGCTGCCGTTCGAGCAGACGGAACGCATCGCGGCAGTGATCACGACGCGGGAATTCGGCGAGGATGACTTCCTGTTGTTCGCAACGCGCAACGGACTCGTGAAGAAGACAGCGCTTGGTGCCTACGACCGTTCGCGTCGCGATGGCATCATCGCCATCAACCTGCGCGACAACGACGAGTTGATCGCGGTGCGTCGCGTTCACGCCGGAGAGCACGCCGTGATGGTCTCTGCGGATGGCAAGGCGATCGTGTTCGACGAGAGTGACGCGCGTCCCATGGGCCGCGACACCACTGGCGTTCGCGGCATGAACGTCCGCGGCGACGACAATGTCCTGGGGATGGAGATCGCCCCCGACGGCAGTGAGCTCTTCGTGGTGACCGAGCGCGGTTACGGAAAGCGCACCCCGATTGGTGAGTACCCGGTTCAGAACCGCGGCGGCATGGGCGTGAAGACGATCCAGGTCACTGCGAAGAAGGGACGTCTCGCCGGCATGAAGGTCGTCATGCCTGGTCACGAGCTCATGCTCATCTCCGAAGAGGGCGTTGTGATTCGTGTAAACGCCGAAGACATCAGCAAGCTCGGTCGCTCGACCCAGGGTGTCAAGGTCATGAACGTGGCCGACACGGACAGGGTGTCAGCGATTGCGCGAGTCGTTGCCAAGAAGAAGAAGCGCGTTGTCCCCGAGGGCCAAGGGGTACTTGTTGAAGACGAGACGCTTGCCGCGACGCGCATGCCCGGCATGACCGATCGCGATGCGGAAGCCGAAGAACTTGTCGGCGAAGACTTCGAGGAAGACGAGTAGCCGCGTATAACTCGTATTCACTTTGAGAGCGAGCGACGCGCTCCGCCTATGCGGGGCGCGTCGCGCTATGATGACCGCAGTCAATCATTGACGCCGCGGATTCAGCCCCGTCGGAGGTCGCTCCATGTCACTGGATCTGCTCAAGCGTCTCGTGCGTCCCTTTCTGCCGCGCGACTATCGCGCGGCTGCTCGCTCGTTCACGCCGGATGCCTGGCGGTATCTGGCTGTCGCGGCTATGCAAAACGTTGGCTTCGGTATTCTGGGCACGGTCTTCGCCATCTATCTGAAGGACGCCGGACTCTCTGAGGCGGTCGTTGGCGACGTCGAGGGGGCCCTGGCCATCGGCAGCGCGATAACCTGTCTCGCGCTGCCGCCACTGGTGGCGCGGATCGGGTACCGCAGGCTCATCGTGCTCGCTGCGCTTGCCCTCGGAGTTTCGCGGCTCGGACAGGCATTTGTGCCCGGAGCTGTCGGCATCGTTGCGCTCGGACTGCTCTACGGGGTGGGCGAGGGCTCGATGCAGACGATCGGCACGGCGTTTCTCGCCGAGCACGCGCCCGCTCGCGCACGTACCTACCTGTTCACCGTGGACTTCACGCTTCGTGTCGGAGCGATGTTCGTGGGTGCACTTATCGGCGGCTTCCTGCCCGATATCCTTGGAGCGGCGGGGGTGGGGGAGCTTACTGCGCTGCAGGTGACAATCGCGACCGGCGCGTTGCTCATGGCCGGATCAGTGCTGCCGGCGCGCCTGATCGAACACTCGCATCCGGTTGGAAAGCCGGCCTCGTATCGCGAGTCCATTCGCGCGTTCGCATCATGGGGGCGCCTCGGCCGACTGCTTGTGCCCGAGACGCTTATCAGCTTCGGCGCCGGGCTATCCATGCCGTTCGTGGCACTGTTCCTGAAGCACAGAATGGGCGCGAGCGTCGACCAAGTCGGGATGATTCAGGCGGCGAGTTCGATCGGGATGGCGTTCGCGGCGTTTGGGTCGCCTTTGCTTGCCCGGCGCCTGGGCCTCGTGGGCACGGTGGTTACCACCGAACTGCTGTCGCTTCCGTTCCTTGTGATGGTGCCGCTGTCCACCGGGCTGCCGACCGCCGCAGCGCTGTTGCTCGTTCGCGGCGTCCTCATGAACATGTCTTGGCCGATCTACAACCAGCTCGCGACCGAGGGCGTCCCGGCTGTCGATCGTCCACTTGTGGTGGGCTGGGTGCGCTTTGGCTGGAGCATCGCATGGTTCGGCGGGAGCGTGCTCGGCGGCCGACTCATGACACTCTCGTACACGCTCCCGTGGTATCTCACCGCGGGCTTCTACGCCGCCGGCGCACTCTCCACACTCGTCTTGCTACGAGGCGTTCGAGCAGAGGCGACCGAGGCGCAGTGATAGAATCACGGCCATGACGACAAGGGACAGTATGGAATCCAAGAACCGCGTGAGAACGCTCAAGGCCGTGCTCTTCGACTTCGACGGCACGATCGCCAACACCATTCCGCACATCCTCGCCTCGTTCCAACATGCCACGGCCGAGGTGCTCGGCGAGGCACTGCCCGACGCCGTCCTGATGCACAACGTCGGTATCCCGCTGGCGCAGCAGATGATGGAGCTCTCCGAGGACGACCAGGACGTTGCCGACCGCCTGCTTGTGGCGTACCGGACGTTCAACCATGCGACGCACGACGAGATGGCGACGCTCTATCCTGGCTCGCGCGAGGTTCTCTCGGCACTACAGGCGCACGGGATGCCGATGGGTGTGGTGACATCGAAGGGCACGCCGATGGCGACCCGGGGACTCGATCTGTTCGACCTTCAGGCATTCTTCGAGGTCGTTGTGACCGCCGATGACGTGCCCGTCCACAAGCCGGATCCGTACCCAGTCGTGCACGCTGCGGGATTGCTTGGGATTCCAGTGGAGGCGACCGCTTACGTGGGGGACAGCCCGCACGATATGGAGTCGGCACGCCGGGCTGGTGCGGTAGCGATAGGTGCGTCGTGGGGTGTGTCCGACAAGAAGCGGCTCATCGCCAGCGGTGCCGAGTTCGTTCTCGATGATATTCGAGACCTTCCGGCGCTGATCTTCGGCTGAGCGAGCCGCAGTTCGTAACACTGCACCAACTCCCGATAGGGTACAGTTTGAAGGATGGGTCAACACGTTCTCTGCCGAGGAGGATTCACGTGTCTAAAGGCAAAATCATCGCGGCTGTTGTCGGGCTGCTTGTGGTTGGCGGAATCGTTGCGGCGGTGATACTCGGACGGGGCGCCAATGCTCCCGAGGTCACTGTTGAGCAGGCCACGCAGTCGTCGTTGGCTGTGACGGTAAGCGCTTCTGGCAAGACCGAAGCAGACACCAAAGGCGACATCTACCCGCCCACAGCAGGAACACTTACGAGCATCGAAGTGACCGACGGTCAAACGGTCAAAGCGGGTGACATCATCGCGGTGATGGACACGGCACCGCTCGAGCTGCAGGTTGCACAGGCACAGGCCGCATACGAAGGGGCGCTTGCTCAGGCAGACAGCATCTCGCAGTCAGCGCCTTCCTCGGCTGATAAGGCCGCAGCATCGGCTTCCGTCTCGGCAGCGTACGGTGCGTACAAGGCAGCGAGCGACCAGTACAACGCACTTCTCGCGGTGACACCCGATCCGACAGCGATTGCTCAAGCCGAGGCCGCGGTCGCGACCGCGCAGGCGACCTACGACGCTGCGCAGGCGGCGTACGACAGCTACAAGACAACGGTGTACGATCCCGCGCCGCTTCCCCGGGATGCCTCGATGGAGACAGCGCTTGCAGTGCTCTCGCTCGCGCGCGACCAGGCGTATGCGAACTACGTGTCGGCGCAGCAGGCGCTTGCCGCGCTGCTCTCCGGCCAGGACCTGAGCTCTGCCATCGCTGCGGCGAAGTCCGCACGCGACCAGGCGTGGGCGGCGTACCAGGGCGCGCTTGCGCAGCAGGCGAAGCTCTCCTCGGCCAGCACGAGTGCCGCAAAGTCCTCGGCGGACGCTGCTGTAAGGGCTGCGCGCGACGCTCTCGACTACGCGACCTCGAACCTCGAGAAGGCGACGATGCGTGCGCCACATGACGGCACTGTCGTGTTCAACGGTGCGGGAGCATCGCTTGCGGGCCTTGGCGCTAGCGGGGCAGGCAAACCCACCGTCGGGGCGGCAGTCTCGCCGGCATCCGCGCCGTTCAGCATCGTCTACTTCGATCAGCTCGTCTTCAACGCGCAGGTCGACGAGGCCGACATCGCGACTGTGAAGTCCGGACTCAAGGCGATGGTCACGCTCGACGCGCTCACAGCCGAGACCTTCGAGTCGACCGTCGAGCGCGTCGACAAGACCTCGGTCGTCACGCCCACCGGCGGTACTGCCTTCTCGGTGATCATCCGGCTGACAGGCACGGGCGATAAGGTGCTGCTCGGCATGAACGGAAGCGCAGACATCGAGATCGAGTCGATCGCCGGCGCACTGACCGTTCCAGTCGAAGCTGTCTTGGATGAGGCCGGAAAGAGCTACGTCTTCGTTGCCGAGAATGGCAAGGCGAAGCGAGTCGAGGTGACGACCGGCCGCCTCACCGACACGCGTGCCGAGATCCTCTCGGGCATCTCCGAGGGAGCGAACGTCATCGTGAGCGGCATCGGTGACCTCAAAGACGGCGTTGCGATAAGGGTGAAGTAGCACGTGCCCGAGGCCCCCGGAGCTGCGCCGCGCATCGTTCTTGAGACGCGCGACGTCGGAAAGCAATACAAGCTCGACGGCGTGGAGGTCAATGCCCTCCGCGGCGTGAGCGTTGCCATCCATGCGGGCGAGATGGTCTCGATCATGGGGCCGTCCGGATCCGGGAAGTCGACGCTGATGCATATCGTCGGCCTGTTGGACCGTCCAACGACCGGTCAGGTCATCCTTGAGGGTGACGACATATCGAACCTGTCGCCGAACCAACTGGCGGAGCTCCGGAACAAGTACATCGGTTTCGTCTTCCAGTCGTTCAACTTGCTTGCCCGCACATCCGCTCAGGCGAATGTGGAGCTGCCGCTTGTGTACGCAGGCGTCAGTGGCGCCGATCGCTCGCGTCGTGCGATGGATGCGCTCGAGCGCGTTGGTCTCGGCAATCGGATGGGTCACTTCAGCAGTCAGCTTTCGGGTGGCCAACAGCAGCGCGTGGCAATCGCCCGGGCGCTCGTGAACAGCCCAAGCATCGTCCTTGCCGATGAGCCGACCGGCAACCTCGACTCACGCTCTGGCATCGAGGTCATGGCGATGCTTCAGGACCTGAACGCGCAAGGTATCACCGTGGTAGTCGTGACGCACGACGACCGCATCGCACGGCATGCCGAGCGCGTCATCCGTGTCTTCGACGGGCGCGTCCAGTCCGAGGAGATTGTGCAGAATCGCGTGCTGGCGGCCCAGGAACTCGCGGCGCTTCCTGCCGAGGAGGTGGCCGGGTGAACTTCGCAGAGAGCTTCCGCATCGCACTCCGCGCGCTTAACGCGAACAAAGCCCGAAGCGTGCTCACGATGCTTGGCGTGGTCATAGGCGTAGCAGCCGTGATCCTGCTGGTTGGTATTGGCACGGGCGTTCAGGATGAGATCACAGGTCAGGTCGAAGGCCTCGGCAGCAACCTCCTCTTCATCGTGCCCGGCCAGTACGGCGGCGGTATGGGCGGCGATCAAGCGCCCCCATCACGAAGGTTCACGATTGAGGACTCGGATCTGCTGGCCCGAAGAGTACCCGGCGTCGATGCGGTGGTGCCGGTGCTGCAGGCGGGCTCCACCGTCAAGCGCGGGAACCGGTCGGTGCGAGTCGTGGTTGCCGCCGCAAACGAGCAGGGCGGTGAGGTGTTCAGCGGCACGCTCGCTGGCGGCCGCGGGTATCGGAAGAGCGAAGTGCAGGCCGCAGCGAGGGTCGTCGCCATTGGATCCACCGTACGCGACACACTCTTTCCGGGGCAGGACCCACTCGGCAAGACCGTGACGCTTGAAGGTCAGCGGTTCATCGTCGTCGGCTACTACGAATCGATGGGCGGAGGCCTGGCGGGCGACCAGGACAGCCAGGTGTACATCCCGGTTACAACCGCTCAGCGGGTGTTCAACCTCAACTACATCAATACCATCGTGGTGAAGGCGACCGACCCCGCACGCATCGAGGTTGTGAAGGCCGATCTGCGTCGCGTCCTCACGCCGCGTTACGGCGAGGAGTTCACCGTCTTCACCCAGGAGCAGACGCTCGGGTTGCTCTCGGACCTGCTTGGTACCCTGACGTACATGCTTGCCGGTATCGCGGGCATCTCGCTTCTGGTGGGCGGCATCGGCATCATGAACATCATGCTCGTCAGTGTTTCTGAGCGCACTCGCGAGATCGGCATCCGCAAGGCGGTTGGCGCACGCACGTACGACATCCTGTCGCAGTTCGTCATCGAGGCGGTTGGACTATCGGTCCTGGGCGGCATCATCGGCATCTCGATCGGATGGGGCGGCGCGGCGCTTATGGCGAAGTTCACGCCGGTGCCGACCAACGTCACGCCATGGGCCGTGGCGACGGCGTTCTTCTTCGCCGCGGGCGTCGGCGTCTTCTTTGGTGTCTACCCGGCCTGGAAGGCAAGCCAGCTCGACCCGATCGTGGCGCTCAGATACGAGTAAGCACCGTCTCGCTAGCTGGTGAAGTCGCTGGGATCGACGTGGTCGAGGAACTCCCGGAATCGCTCGACCTCTTCCTCGGCATCGTCGACAGCCTGCACGATGACGGCGGCGGCGTTCCAGACATCCTCGGCGACGAAGATGGCACAGGGGATACGGACTGCGAGCGCTATTGCGTCTGACGGACGCGCGTCGATCGCGATCACGCGTTCCTCGCCGCGCACGACGATGGCGGCGAAGTACGTGCCGCTGTCGAGACGCGTGACCTCGACGCGCAGCACCATATAGCCGAGTTGATCGATCAGCTCACGGAGTAGGTCGTGCGTCATGGGGCGGGGAAGGTCGATGCCCTGCAGCCCAAGCATGATGGCGGAGGCCTCCGGCTGCCCGATCCAGATCGGAAGGAGGCGCGCGTCCTCTCCTTCAACCTGCTGTTCGAGCGGTTTGAGCAGCAGTACCGGTTGACCCGATGTGGCGTCAGCATTCACGCTCGCTATGCGGACCTCGATCATTGTGCCTCCGATCGCTTACAGCCATTACCCTACCACGACCGCCGCCACATCTCTGCGGCTCCACCGAAGCAGGACAGGCGCCCAGCTGCGTGCTCGAAGCGAACCTCGGTGTTTCGCTTGACGCTCTCGCGGGGCCTGGGCTATGGTATCGAAGCTGTTTCCTGGCGCGGGCCCGTAGCTCAGTTGGTTAGAGCGCACGGCTGATAACCGTGAGGTCGATGGTTCGAATCCATCCGGGCCCACCACACGAAGACCGAACCGGACGGGAGTCTCCTGTCCGGTTTTGCGTTTCCGGGTTCCATGTCTGTACCCACGCCGCGGCGCAACGGGTACGATACTGGCATGATCCTCTCGAGGCGGCGATCATGTCTGCGTGCCTTGGATGCTCGGTGTGTGCAGTAGCGCAACGGGAGCGGGACACATGAGAATCGACCAGGTGGTCACTGCTGATTCCCTCGATCGCCTCCTTGGCGTCATGCTTCTTGTCGGGTTGGACGGCACGATACTCGACGCCAACGCCGCTGCCCTTTCATTCTATGGATACTCGCGAGACGAGATGCTCGCATTGAGTATCCGAGACATTCGATCGCCGAGAGACCAGGAAGCGATCGCGCGTCAGATGGAGGAGGCGCAGGCCAGGGGAATCCTCTTCAGGGCGGAGCATATCCGCAAGGACGGCACCCGCATCCCAGTCGAGGTTCGCTCCTCGGTCGTTCACAGCCCAGACGGCGATGCGCTTCTCAGCGCAGTTCGGGATATGACGGAGATCGATCGAGCCGAGACCGCGCTTCGAGAGAGCGAGCAGCGCCAGAAGCTCCTCTTCGAAGGCATGGCCGAAGGCTTTGCGGTTCACGAGATCATCCTCGACACCGACGGGCGCCCATGCGACTACCGATTCCTGCAAGTGAACCCTGGATTCGAGCGACTCACTGGGCTCAAGGCCAGCGATATCGTCGGGAAGACCGTACTGGAGGTACTTCCGGGAACCGAGCCGATCTGGATCGAACGCTATGGCAAGGTTGCATTGACCGGAGAGCCAGCCCAGTTCGAGGACTACTTCTCTTTGCTCGATCAGTACTTCGATATTCGAGCGTATGCACCTGAGCCGGGACACTTTGCGGTGACTTTCACCGATGTCACCGAACGCCGCCGCGCCGAGAAGGCGTTGCGTGAGAGCGAAGAGAGCCTCGCCAAAGCCCAGCGGTACGCGCACATCGGCAGTTGGACGTGGGATATCAAAGCGAACCAACTTGAGTGGTCCGACGAGATGTTCCGCGTCTTCGGTCTAGAGAAGGCGAACTTCTCAGGAGTGCTCGAGGATGTGATCGCAGCGGCGATACATCCCGACGATCGCCCGGCCGTACAAGCATCGAACGCGTCGGTCATGAACGACGGCGTCCCGATTCCACTGGAGTATCGCGTTCTGTGGCCGGACGGATCCGAGCACGTCGTCTGGGCCGAGGCCGGCGAGCTGCTCCGCGATGAGAGCGGTGCTCCGTGGAAGCTGAGCGGCACCGTGCAGGACATAACCGCCAACACAAAGTCCGAAGAGGCACTTAGAGTCAGCGAGGATAAGTTCAAGTACCTCTTCGAGAAGTCGATCGTCGCCAAGTCGCTCACGAAGCCGGACGGCGAAGTCACCGTGAACGATGCGTTCTGCGAACTCCTTGGATACACGCGTGAGGAGATCAGTGACCGCGCGACGTGGCAGCAGCTCACGCATCCCGATGATATCGCAAATGCCGAGCGTATCATCGCGGCGCTACTGGCCGGCGAGATGCCATCTGCGCGATTCACCAAACGGTACTTGCACAAAGACGGTCATGTCATATGGGCTGATCTAAGCACATCACTTCGGCGGGACCCCAAAGGTCAACCCGAGTACTTCATGACCACGATTCTCGACATCACCGAACGCAAGAACGCGGAGGACGAGCTTCGCGCCAGCGAGCGGTGGTTGAACGAGTCGCAGCGGGTAGCGCATCTCGGGCACTACAACTTCAACATCCAGGCGGACCACTGGAGTGGATCACCAGCCCTCTACGAAGTCCTCGGCGCGACCAACGAGGGCCGCGAGTCGTATCAAGGATGGCTTGGCCTCGTTCATCCCGATGACCGGGGTCTGCTACACGAGCACTTCGAACACGAGGTGCTTGGCAAGGGCGCGCCGTTCGATCTGGAGTATCGAATCGTTCGACCCACAGACGGTGCCGAGCGCTGGGTTCATGGGCTCGGCACCGTGGAGTACGACGCCGATGGCGCGCCACTCGCGCTCTTTGGCATCATCCAGGATGTCACGGAGCGTCGACTTGCGGAGAACGAGGTCACGGAAATCAACACGCAACTCGAGCGGCGCGTGCAGGAACGCACTGAGGAACTCGGCATGATAAACGAGGAGCTTCTCTCGGCGAACTTCCAGTTGCACGAGACGAACGAGATCCTTGAGGAAGCAACACGCGCAAAGAGCGACTTCCTGGCATCGATGAGCCATGAGTTGCGGACGCCGCTGAACTCGATCATCGGGTTCTCGGACATTCTCGTGAAAGGGATGGCAGGCGAGCTCAACGAGGAGCAAAGCAAGCAGATCAGCATGATCAACAACTCGGGCCGGCATCTCCTTGGATTGGTGAACGAGGTGCTTGACCTGGCCAAGATCGAGGCGGGTCGGCACAAGCCGGATCTGCGCATGGTGGACATCTCCGCGGTGGTGCGCGGCATGTTCGAGTCCATGAAGCCTATGGCCGACGAGAAACAGCTGACAATGGTGTGTGACTGTCCTGACCTGCTGCCACCCATCATGACCGATGAGCTGCAGGTGGGGCAGATCGTTCTGAACCTGATTGGCAACGCGGTCAAGTTCACCGAGAAGGGTGACGTCACTGTAGGTGTTCGTGACGAGGGCGCCAATCTTGCCGTCGTGGTGAAGGACTCAGGGCGGGGGATAGCCGAGGCGGACCTCGACAGGGTCTTCGATGACTTCTATCAGGTCGTACCCGAAGGTGGCATCAAGAGCGATGGTACCGGGCTTGGGCTTGCGGTTTCGAAGCGTATTGCGGCTGCGCTCGGCGCCACTATCGAAGTTGAAAGTGAACTGGGGTACGGTTCGACATTCACGCTTCGGTTGCCGCGCTAGGCGATGCCGGATTACTCCATCGGTACTTGCTGCCACCTAAAGGTGCCGGTTCGCTTCAGCCATACCTGCTTCGTGAGGTCGACGATCACGAAGGCCGTCGCCTTCGGCTGCCCAAGGTCATACTGCTGGATCTGAACGACATGCCAGCCCGCGGCCTGTTGTGAGACGCCCGCACCAAAGGTGTGTTCGACGATGACTCGCCCATCGGCGGGCACCGGGAACGTGCTCTCGTTCGCCTCCGTCAGCACGAGCGTGGATCCCGAGACCAGCCATTCCCGGCTACCCTCGGCAGCGGCCCAGGTAAGCCCCGGGGCGTAGCCCTCGATGTAGACGGTGGCCGGGTCCTTGAGGGCGACGCGCGAGGGGACCAGCCAGTCGCCTTGCACGAAGAAGACGTCGATGAGGGGGAAGCCAGAGCCGGTCGTTCCCACTGCAGCCCTCATTCCGATGAAGGCCAGGATGAGCAAGACCGCGAGGACTGCGAGTGTCTTAAGGAGATTGACGAGCCATTTCAGCCGCATTACAGGACTCCCTATGTTGGCATCCTCGTCCCCTGACGATAGAACCTGGGCATCAAGCGAGTCAATCGCAACGCGGAGACCCGCCGTTCGCGGCGGGTCTCCGGTCGTTCAGGCGCTCTCGGGCTACTCGTCCTCGAGCGCCCGCTCCGCTTCCTTCTTCGCCTTCATCGAGGCCTGGATCTTGCCCCAGACCTTGAGCTTCAGGTAGCCGATGCCAACGACCCCGACCGCGATCAGAACCCACCAGTACCACTCCACTGCAATCCCTCCTTGGGACTATTCGGCGACGAGCTTGCGCTGCATGCGGCGTGACAGGAGTCCGATGACAGGAATCAACGCCAGCGAGATTCCGAGAGCCACTACGAGGTCGACCCATATCGCGCCCAAACCCTTGCCCAGAACCGCCACCTGCCAGATCGGGTCGATCGCCCAGAACGTCGGGAAGATCTTCGCGATCCACTGCGGCCACTCAGGGAAGAGGTAGAACGCTACAGGAGCGAACAGGAAGATTCCGCTGCCCTTCACCAGGGTGAACATCGAGGCGCTGTCCTTCGCTGCGGTGCCGATCACGATGCCCAGCACCGCCGAGAACGCCGATGCCCACAGAATGACCAGCACGAGCACCAACGGCTGGCCGCCAAGCGCGTCGTTCAGGAAGAGCGTCATGAACGCCATCACGAACGCCAGGATCGTTCCCAACAGCCCCTTCGCAACGAGCACCTCGCTTGCCCTGACCGGTGAAACAAGCAACGCCGAGAGGGTCCCGTTCTCCTTCTCCTCGACGAGACTCGACGAGGGCACGAACGCACCGGCGATGAAGAGCGCGTACATCATGATGACCGGCACGAGTCGCACCGATATAGGCAGGCCCTCGTTGCCGAAGTTCTCGATACGCACATCGACCGGCGGTGCCGTCCCCTCGACCTGGCGCACGAGGTCCAACGTGGTCACGCTCAGGATGATGCGATTCGAGGCGAGGCTCTCGCCGCCGATGTAGAAGTCCAGAAGCGGCTTGTCCCCCGAGCGAATCGCGTCGTCGAATCCCTGTGGCAGCACCAAACCCGCATCGAAGTCGTTCGCCTTGACTCCCTGCTTGAGTGCGTCGGGAGCATCCAGGAGCGTGAGCTCGATGCCGTCCATCTTCTCAAGCGAGGCTGTGATCTCGGACGCTCCCTGATCGACCACGGCCAGCCGAGGCTTCGCAGTGAAGAGCGAACCGAATGCGACTTGCAGGATGAAGGTGAGCGCGAAGGGGAGGATGATCGCCCACAAGAAGATGGGAGAGCGTGGCCCGAGGGCCAGATCCTTCCGAAGAATCTTGAACATTCGCGAGAGACTCATAGCGACTCCACCTTCCGCTTGAGCGTGAACAAGCCAGCCAGGTAGATGACGATGACCCATGCGGTTGCGGCGAGCAGGTTCTGCCACACATCGGCCCAACCCAGGCCGTACGCCGTGATACCCGTGAGAACCTGCGTCATGCCGTACGTTGGCAGGAAGCGAATCCACTCACTGGCTGTACCGGGCAGCAAGATCGCAAACGCGGGGATCATGAGCGGCACGAGGAAGAGCACCCCATAGAAGAGCGTCCCGAGGAAGTCCTTCCCGGCCGCTCCGACGATCATCGCCACACCGGTGAACATGAGCGAGCCGACCAGCATTGTGAGCAAGAGCAGCCACCAGTTGGTCGCAGTGAAGGCACCGATCGCGATCAACACGATCATCCCCTGCGACATTGCCAGCATCGTGCCGTAGATGGTCTTGGCCATCAGGAAGTCGCCGGCTCGCGCGGGGGTCACGAGCACTGCGGTCACGGTTCGGTTCATGACCTCGCTTGAGACAAGCGATGCCATCGAGAGCACCTCGACCATGAGGACGAAGAGCGCCAGCATCGGCCGCATCTTCTCTCGTATCGATATCTGATCACCAGCTCGATCGGTGCCGAGGATGATGTTTTCCTGGGCGGGCTCGGTAACGGGAACCGCATCGCCCGCGAGGGCGTACGCGATCTCGCGTACGAAGCTCTTCATGGCCCCCTGGATCTCCGGCGGGACTCCGGCATCCGAGTACACCGTAACGGCCGTCTTCTCCTTGGCGGCCGTCTTCTCCAGGAAGTCGGCCGGGAATCCGATACCGATCGCGACTGCGACCTTCTCGGCATCCTTGGGTTTCTCGTCGCCGGCCGCCTTGTCGCGCAGGAACGTCTTCGTTCCGTCGTTCGATTCCCAGTACTCAAGGTCACCCGCGACGACCTTCTTGAGTTCTTCTTCCGAGGAGAACTGCACCAGTTTCAGGCCCTCTGAGGCATCTGCGCCTTCCTGGTACTGGTCGAACAGAGAGTCCATGCCGACCTGGTGCACGCCGAGTGTGAGCGTCTCGTCGACGGTGCTCGGCGCGATGTAGAAGAAGCCGATGAAGAACACGAGCCCCAGTATCGAAAGGAACAGGTAGAGCGTGTCGCGCGAGAACTCCACGAGGTCCTTCTTGACGATCGCGGAGACAATCGCGGCACGGGAGACGGTCCGGCTCATCCCACCAGCCCCCTGCCCGTCATCTGGATGAAGATGTCTTCGAGCGTGGCCTCCTCGGTATGGATCGTGAGGACCTCACCCGAACCGACGACCTCCTTGAGCAGCTCGCCGGATTGCGGCGTGTCGAGCGCGACGATCTCCTCGCGGACGCCAGAGCCGTCGCGGAGCCGCACCTTCACCGAGCGTTTGCCGAACTTGAGCTTCAGGTTCTCCGGGGTGTCGATCGCCACGATGACGCCGTCGTTGATGAACGCGACGCGGTCGGAGAGTTCATCGGCCTCGAACATGTCGTGCGTTGTGAGCAGCACCGCAGAACCTCGGCCTGCCTCTTCCTTGATCGTGTTACGGATCGATGCCGAGGTCACCGGGTCGAGTCCGTCTGTCGGCTCGTCGAGGAAGAGGACGTCGGGCTTGTTGATGAAGGCGCGGGAGATCATCATGCGCTGCCGCATGCCCTTGGAGTACGTCTTCACGCGATCCTTGGCGCGGTCCGCGAGTCCTACTCGCCGCAGGACTTCGATCGAGTCGGCGTCTTTGATGCCGTAGAGCGATGCATAGAAGTCGAGGTTCTCCTTGGCGGACATTGAGAGGTAGAGGTTCTTCTCCTCGAAGCAGACGCCGATCCGTGCCTGGATGTCCGGGTCATCGAGCGTGATGTCTTTGCCCAGGATCTGGGCGACTCCGCTCTTGGGGGCAATCTGACCGGTGAGCATCTTGATGGTGGTGGACTTTCCGGCACCGTTGGGGCCGAGGAAGCCCAGGATCTCACCGGGTTGGACCTCGAACGAGATGCCCTTCACAGCCAGCAAGTCACCGTACGAGTACGTTATGTCCTCGACTTTGATGGCGGCTTCCGTCATGACATGCCCCTCTCTCGCCAATGCTGCATCACGGTCTGGTACTCGCCCTCAAAGAACGAGTAGATGTCGTACATCTCCTGGAGCCGTTCTTTCGCCTTGTCGGTCTCGGCCATTGCAAGCGCTTCGCGGGCGGTGTTGGTCACGGCGGTCATCGCCTCGAACTTCTTTGCGAGGATCGGCCCCCAAACGCCCTTGAGCAGACGGTAGTACGCTTCGCGAGAGTTCTTGACGCGGTAGCGCTCGGCGAGCCCCATCGCCAACAGCAGCTGGGTCGAGGTGCTAACGGATGCTTTGCTGATCTCCAGCTCCTCGACGATCTGACTCGTCGACAGCCCTTCTCCTTCTGCAAGCATCAGGGCCGAGTAGATGCGTGCCGTCAGGTGGGGAAAACCCAGAGTCTCCATCATGGTCGTCATGCGCTCGAAGAGAACCGAGCGCTTCTTGGCCTGTTCGGTGTCTGCCACGGGACCTCCTCTCGCTAGTATTCAATCCTTTCCCAACGTTCAGTATCTTCTAAACGTTCCAGTAGTCAATATCCGCCGCCGACCAGTTGACACGCTCATCGCCAATGTACTATACATAGCTAGGTACTATGCAACGTACAGTACGTATCACGGGACGAGGCTGTGATGGGCGGGGACTTCGAGAACTACTCGGCACAGTTGAGGAAGGGCGTCGTGCAGCTGCTTGTGCTGCAGGTGCTCAGCACAGGACCGCTGTACGGATATGCCCTCGTGAAGCGACTTGAGGAACTCGGCGAGTTCGTGGCAGGCGAAGGCACGGTGTATCCCGTGTTGCGACGCCTTGAGGCGGATGGACTTCTCTCGGCGGACTGGGTGAACGATGTGCCCGGCAACCCAAGGAAGTACTACGCGGTGACCGCGGCAGGCGCGGCGTTTCTGGAGCGCACGCTTGAGGAGTGGGATCGGATCGTAGCGGCGGTGCACGGGCTGAGGGGGGCCGAGCAGTGACGGAGAACCGGAGTGAGGGAGCGGTGGCCGCGTTGGATATCGATGAGTACCTTGCGGCGTTGCGCATGGGCCTGCGGGGGCTGGCCCGACCGGATGTCGACGCGATCGTAGCGGAGACGCGATCGCATCTGCGCGACACGATGGCGGACGGCGTTGCGCTTGACGCGGCGATCGGTGAGTTCGGGCCGGCCCATGCGGTCGCCGCTGAGATCATCGAGGGGCGCATCCGGCCCGAGGGCGGCGAGCCGCTTCGTGCTCCCGGCCGTGGCCGGAGGTTCCTCGCGTGGCTTGTGGACGTCTTCATCGGCTGGGGGCCGCTCGCAATCAACCCGGTGTGGATGTCGCTCATCGGTTGGGTGCAGTTCTTCGTGATGATGAACGCCGAGGAGCGCGCTGCGATGGAGGCTGTCGTGGGCAGCGAGATGTACTCGGCGCTGTTTTCGCCGCTCATGATGGCGACCGCCGCGACATCGCTCGCCTGGGGCCTCTTCTACTGGCTGTGGCCGCGCCGTGCAAGAAGTTCGAGTGTTGGGATGCGGATGGCAGGCATCTCGCGTGTGATCGGGAAGTCGGGCGTCGAGGTAGTCGATGCCGCGTCGCTCGCGGTGACGGAGCCGGCTGTGATCGTTGCACGGCCGAAGTGGTATCTGGCGGCGCCCACGGCCTTGTTCGGCGTCATCGTGTTGCTGGCCGTTGCGTACTACAGCGTGATGGCAGTGGGGTCGTTCTTCCAGCCGTTCAACCGGCTGCTCGGCGAGCAGGCGACGGCTGCCGAGCTTGAGGGCGCGCGCGACACATACGCCGCATTCTATGATGCGGTTGTCGCTGGCGATGCGGCCACAGCGAGGAGCTACGTGACCGGAGCTGCCGCAGCCGAGGTGGACGCGTTCGTCGCTCGTCGCATGGCGGACGGCGTGACAGCGTGGACCTTTGGGCCGGCACTGCCTCCCAACGAGTGGATCATCGTCGAAACGCTCGGTTCGGGACCCGACGCCAAGACGAGAGACGTGTTCGTGGCCGTTCAGCGAACGGAAGACGCCAGCGATCCGGCGAACACGATCGTCCGCTATCGAATCAGCCTCTTCACCGAGGATGCTATGAGCAAGGACCGTCCGGGCAATCAGTAGCGTTCAGTAGCGGAACAGCGCCACGGCCGCACCGTCCCTCGGCATTTCCGAGGGGGGCACCGAGAAGACACTTCCGCCTGCGAGGATCGTGCGAAGCGCCGCAAGGTCGAGCAGGTCATCGTCAGCGGGCTGGCGAAGCGAGTGGATATCCACGCTGTTTGCCTTCTCATCAACCGTGCCCCAGAGCTCGGCCTCGTTGTTGACGAAGAGCGCTTCTACGCGCCCGTGGACGGCCGCCAGAACGAAGATCTCCGGGTCCGACGTCGCGCGTGGTGTGGCCCAGAGCTCATCGACGCGCTGGACGGCATGTCGCTGCTCGGCCGAGAACGCCTCTGCAGCGATGTCGGCGGATCGCTCGTGGAGTGTCTCGTCGCCGAGCGACTCGGGGTTGCCGATGACCGCCCGCTCGCTCAGCGCGGGGTAGGAGTTGATCTCGTGGTAGAGCGGCAGCAGATAGTCGACACCGGCCAGGATAAGCGGCGCTCCGTCTTTCACGTGTTCGACGAGAGCGCGGTCGATGTCACGGAAGTAGCGCATGATCTCGTCCTTGGGATCAGGTTCACCAGACCCGTGGAACACCGGCGACCGACGCCCGCCCGAGACACCGTTGGTGGCGCTGTGGTATTGCAGCGACTGCTTCTCAAAATCGGTCCACTTGAGCGCGTCGGCAAGGCTCGATGGAGCGTCTCCCAGGTCGACCTCGGCGAGGCCGGCCACGGAGCCGCGCAGCAGGCGTGCCCGATTCTGTGACAGCGTGAGCAGGTAGTAGTGGCGATCACGGCCCAGGAGCTGGAGCAGCGGGCGCAGGTGATACTGCGTGCCGACCACGACCATCTCCGGCGGGGCCTCGGGGAGCCGAAACACTCGGACGCCGCCGTCGGCGAAGAGCGCGAGGCCTTCCTCGGCGCGGAGCCAGAACGGTCGGTCATCGGAGAGCTGGCGGACGGGGTCGAGCACAGCGTCGATTTCGGTCGGGCGAAGGCCCATCTCGGCCAGTTGCGCCGAGGCCGACTTGAGGAGGTTCTTGAGGCGCCCGACGTTCTCGATCTGGCTGTCAGGCCCGAAGGGTTGGGTCGGCATGTACATCGACACGAGCGGGCCGCCAGTGTGCCCGGAGAGTTCCTTGAGGTCGGGAAGTGACAGTACGTCCATGAGAGGTCCTTTCTGCCGGAGTTCCGAGGTGTCAGCGTCCGAAGACGCCGGTGATGGTGCCAGACGCCAGGGTGTGTCCGGAGACCGCTTGTGCGATCTCGGCTGCGTCAGGCTCCTTGGAAAGCGAGAGTCCATCGATATCGAGCGCGTACACCGTTACCACGTAGTCGTGATCGCCAGAGCCGACGGGCGGTTTCGGTCCGCCGTAGCCAACACGACCAGCGGTGTTCTTGAGCTCCGTGGCCGGCGCATCCAGGGACCCTGATGCCCCTTCTGCCATCTCGGTCATGGATGAGGGGATGCCGATGACGACCCAATGCACCCACATTCGGGCGACGGGATGATGGTCCACGATCGTGACGACGATCGAACGAGTGCCCTCCGGAGGCGCGCTCCATGCGACCTGCGGCGAGGTGTTGGAGGCGCCTTCGACGCCAATGGCGCAGAACTTCGCCGGGATCGTGCCGCCATCACTGAATGCCGTCGAAGTCACAGTGAGCATCCCGGGCGCGCCTCCATCTGGTGCAGTAACAGCTGCCGGGGCGCCGGGGGCGGCCGATCTCGAACAACCGGAGGGAGTAGTACCCACGAGCGCGAGCAAACAGGCCAGACACATGAGCCAGTTGCGGTGACCTGTCAAAGCCCGCCCCCTTGTGTGGCGCCACGACAGAAGGTACATACCCACTCGGCGGGAGGACGGGGACGTGATTCTTGCCAACGAGGCAGCCGCACTTGGCGCGAACTGTGCAACGTGGCACTCTAGGTAGACCCTGACCGGACTCGTTAGCCGAGGAGTACGTGATGCGCCGCGCCCTGAACAGCACGATCGCTACGCTTGTGACGACCGTGCTGCTGCTCGGTCTGGTCGCACCGGCGGTCGCGCGCCCCGAAGCGCAGGTCTCGGCGCACGCGCCAGCCACAGGCGTTATCGTGCGCTGGGAGGACGGAGCTGCGGCTACCGTTAAGGCGGCGCTTGCGAAGCGCGGTCTGCGCGTTCAGCGGATGATGTACGGCAATCGCGGCGCGGTCGTGGCGATTCCCAACGGCGCGGACCCCGAGGCGCTGCGCGCGTCGCTCGCGGCCGAACCCGGTGTGCGAATCGCCGCCGAGGATGGTCAGGTCATCCGTCCGCTGTGGACGCCGGATGACCCGCGGTATGAGGCGCAGTGGGCGTACTCGCGAATCCAGGCTGAAGAGGCGTGGGACATCGAACGCGGCGAGGCGTTCGTCACCGTTGGCGTTATCGACACAGGTGCCGATCTCGCGCACCCGGAGCTGATTCCGGCCCTCGACCTGACGCGCGACTATGACTTCGTCTCCGATGATGACAGCGCGGATGACCTGAACGGCCACGGTACGCACGTATCCGGGATCATCGCTGCAGCGAGCAACAACGCGACCGGTGTCGCCGGCACGGCTCCGGGTGTGAGGATCGTGCCGATCAAGGTCATTGGCAAGTACACGGGATCAAACGCGGACTTCATCGATGGCCTGTACTATGCGGCCGATCTTGGCGTAGACGTCGTGAACATCAGCCTCGGAGGCACTGCAGCTGAGATCGGCGCGAGCGGCCGTGTCGCCATGCAGGAGGCGGTGGATTACGCACACTCGAAGGGCGTAGTGATCATCGGCGCGGTCGGCAACGAGGGCCGCAACGATATCTACTACCCGGCAGCGTGCGAACATGTCATCGGCGTGGGTGCCACTGACTCGGCCGACGTGGTAGCGACGTACTCGAACTACGGAAGCCGGTTGGATATCATGGCGCCCGGCGGGACCTCAGGGACCGCCGGGGTTCTCTCCACGTACACGTACACCGGACTTCACACCTACACGTATCTGTTCGGTACCTCGATGGCGGCGCCGTTCGTCACGGGAGCGGCGGCGTTGCTGCGTTCCCACGCTCCGGGGGCCACGTCGGCCGAGATCGAAAATGCACTGCTCTCCTCGGCAAAGGACCTTGGCGCGCCCGGGTGGGACCTCATGTACGGGCACGGCCTCCTGCAGCTGCGCGATGCTCTTGAGACCATCGTGCCGCCTCCCGCGCCAAGCGTGACGCGGATCTACGGGGCTGATCGGTACGCCACCGCGATCGCGCAGTCGGTTGCTGGCTTTGAGAGCGGGACGGTGACCACGACGGTGGTGGCGTGCGGTGAGGACTTCCCGGATGCGCTCACCGGCGGCTCTCTTGCCGGCGCCTATGGAAGCCCACTACTCCTGACGCGGCGCACGTCGCTTCCCACCGGGCTCCTCGCCGAGATCGGGCGTCTGGGCGCGACGAAGGTCGTGCTCATCGGTGGAACGGCTGCTGTCGATCAGTCCGTTGCGCAGGCGCTCACCACAGCGGGGCTCGACGTGCAGCGCATCGCGGGCGCAGACCGGTACGCGACGGCCGCCGCTGTTGCGTCGGCGCTCACAACGGTGACCGGACAGGCGTCGATCCCGCAGGCGTTCCTCACACGAGGCGACGTGTATGCCGACGCGCTCGCGGTATCGCCGCTCGCTGCCGAGAACGGCATCCCGGTGCTG
>CAZGNF010000002.1:0-42024 GCA_964527045.1 uncultured Coriobacteriaceae bacterium
CGCCGGCATCATGGATTCGGCTCTCGAGATCGATGCGCTTGCGGGCGACGCATCGGCGTTCGCGCAGAACCTTGCAGCACTTCGCGAAGCCGCAGCCGAGCTTTCCGCAGCCGAGCGCGCACTCGATGCGTCGCTTGCTGAGACCGGTCTGTCACCGGATCGTGCACTCGCGCTCGACGCGGGCCCCGAACTCCTGGTTGCAGTCGAAGAGGCGCGCGATGACCTTCGACGACTTGAGGCTGATCAGGATGCGCGCATCCGCGAGGCGGACCGCCTCGGTGGGATCGCGGCGAAGGCCGAGGCGGCGCTTCCCGCAGCGTTCGAGGCGCTTGGCGTCGCTCCCGGTCCCGATGCCGGACGCGCTCTCGACGCGATCGCGTCGGAGCTCGATGCCATCGAGTCCGGCGAGTCGGGCGGTGCCCGCGGGCGCGTCGATGTTCCGGCTATCTTCATCCTCGTCGCTGGAATCGCATCTCTTGTGGCGGGGCTCATCCTCGGCGAATCGGTGGCGGCGATCATCGGCGCCATAAGCGTGGTCGTTGGCGCGTTCTTCGTCGCGCGCGGCTTCTTCGGCGGTCGTCGCGGTGCGATCGCTCCCATCGCTGCCGGAGCCGACACGTTCCGGGTTCGTCGCGCACTCGATGCGGCTCGCTCGGCGTGGCGGGTCGCCGAAGAGACTCGCGGTGCCGCCGACGTCGCGTCCTCGGACGCCAAACTCGCCGCCGACACGTACACGACGCGGCAGGCGCTGTTCGCGAAGCGTATGGCCGAGGCCGGCCTCCCTGCAGGCACCACGCCAGCGGCGGCTGCCCAGATTCTCACGCGCGTTCGTGACGCTCGCAGGGCATCCGGTGAGGTTCAGGCGAAGCGGGAGACGCTTGGAGCGCTGCAGGTCCGCGTCGACGTCTTTTCGGCTCGGGTGACTGCGGCCGCTGCTGTCGCGATTGGCGCTCCCGAAGCCGTCGATCCTGACGCCGTGTCCGGACTTGTTGTGCGGCTAAAGGATGCGCTCGCGTCCGCGCGCGCAGCGGGCGTGCGTCATACACAGCATTCGGATGCGGTACAGGATCTCACTGTACGTATCAAGGCCGCTGAAGCGCGTCATGCGCGCAGCAATGATGAGGCGCGCGCGATTCTCGTCGAGCGGGGTCTCGAGGAGGGCGGGTCTCTGGGCGCGCTGCGCGAACAACTTGCGCTCGCCGAGGCAGAATCCCGCGATGCGGATGCCATCTACGATGAGATCGCGGCGGAGCGTTCACGGCTGCAGGGGACGCTCGACACACTTGGCACCGAGGACCGCGGCGCGCAGTTGCGCTTGAGTGAAGCGTCGGCGCGTGAGCGCCTTGCCGAGGCCGTCGATCGCTATCTCGTGACCGCGACTGCCGCCCGAATGGTCGGTAAGGCCCAGGAACGATACGAACGTGAACGCCAGCCGGAGGTAGTGAAGCGTGCCGAGGAGATCTTCCGCACACTGACCGGCGAGCGGTATGTGGGTCTCAGCGTCCCGCTTGGGAGCAACCGGCTTGAGGTGTTCGACGATCACTCTGCTGCCAAGGCGAGTACGCAGCTCTCGCGGGGTACCGCCGAGGCACTCTACCTTGCCCTTCGGCTTGGCCTTGTCTCGCAACTCGAGGACGTGGGTCCCGGCCTTCCGATTCTCATGGATGACGTGCTCGTGAACCTGGACCCGGAGCGCCGCCGCGGTGCCGCGGTGGCGGTGGCCGATCTTGCGCGCGAACGCCAGATCGTGCTGTTCACCTGCCACCCCGACACCGCGGAGTTGCTTGGGCAGATAGCGCCCGACCGTACTGAGATTACGCTCGACCGCTGCTGAACGGCTCGCCTGCCGGAACGCCCTTCGGCTTGCTGAAGACCGTCTCCCAATCCACATGGGCTGTCTTCGCCATGAAGTAGCCGAGTGTGATAACAGAGCCGATGGTCACGGCAAGTCCGGTGAGTCCTTCGAAGAAGAAGCTGTAGCTGAACAGGACCAGGAAGACAAACTGGCTCAGAGCGATTTCCACCAGTGTTCTGCCAGCGCCGAGCACCATCCAGAGGTACCCCACGCAGAGGGCGACCGATGCCGCCGCGGCTATGAGGAACGACACGTTGATGTTCACGCGGTCGACCAGGTACGCGAAGAGCAAGTGGAACGCGAAGAAACCTGCTGCCAAGAAGCCGTAGTTGATCGGGTGAAGGCGGATTCCCTTCGTCGCGGTCAGAAGCACGAGCCCCGCGAAGAAGAAGAGCAGTGAGACCGGCGCGAACATCGAGATGCGTGTTGCGAGCGGTCCGGGGTTCATCGGCTTCGGCATCGTGAGCGTGATGGGCCGCCCGCTCACGAGGTTCTCGTACTGCCACGTCAGCGTCTTGTGGCCGTTCTCCTCGGCAATGGGGTTGGTGGGGGAGACTGCGCTGTCGGGGAAGTCGACCTTCGTGAAGTCGGTGTTCATGGTGAGCGTGAAGTCCTTCACGACTCCTACGCCGTCGCGCACCGGCACATAGCTCCAACTGTCGAGCCCCTGCGTGTGATAGCCAGTCGTGATCGCGGCCGAAGCCCCGGCAGGCATCCTGAATGTTGCAGAGGCCGATCCGCTGCCGTAGGTGACGGGCACCGGCTTGCCGTCCACGCTCACGGTGAAGCCGTCGTACTGTCCTTCGGGTGAGGGGAACTCGAGCGCGAATGTCGCCGTCGCTGGCGTGCTTGACGTGTTCTTGACGCGATACTCGCCGCTGAAGTCGACCGTGTACGTTGCGTACCACAGCAGTCCCTTGCGGCGCTGGTCGAGCTTGAAGTCGGCTTTGATGTCGCTTCCGAGCAGGTCGAGTTCGTTGCGCTTGCCGCCCGCCTCGGCGATGAACGTGGGGGCAAGCTGCGCCTGAGGCCCGCCCCACAGGCCCTCGACTTGCATGCTGAGCGCTTCGCCCGAGTTGTTGGTGCGGTAGTCGACGGTGCCCGCGAGCACGAACCAGGCTCCTGCCGCAAGCATGAAGATAAGTGCGATAGCGATGAGGCGCAGAACGGTCATGGCGGTCCCCTCCAGTGATCGATGCTGTCTGTCTCAGTGTGCAACTCGAAGTTCACGGCACGGTGGAGGAGAGATGACGGCGGGTGACCGAAGCGGTGCCGAAACGGGCGCACTCGTTAGTCGGCGATGACCGGAAGCTTCATCGTGAAGGCGCTCCCGCCCTCCGGTCTGTTCGAAGCCGTGATTGTTCCCGCGTGCGCACGCACGATCGCGCTTACGATCGCGAGCCCAAGTCCGGCGCCGCCGGTCGAGCGATCGCGGCTTGCCTGGGCCCGGTAGAAGCGCTCAAAGAGGTGCGGGAGCGCGTCCTCGGGAATGCCCGGACCTTCATCGAGCACGCTTAGGACCGCGAAGTCGCCGTCCCGGCCAAGCTGCACGGTCACGCGGCCGCCAGCGCCCGTCATGCGTGAGGCGTTGTCTACGAGGTTCGCGATCACCTGTTGCAGGCGGTCGACGTCGCCGAGCACCGTGGGCGCTTCGCCGACGATCGAGATCTGCACGCCGCGTGCGTCGGTAAGGGCTCCAAGGGCCCCGACTGCGCGCTCGGCGGTCTCTCGCAGCTTGATGCGGCGCAGCGGGAGCTCGCCCGTGGCGCCTTCGATTCGCTGGAGGGTGAGCAGATCATTGGCGAGTCGAGTGAGGCGGTCCGCCTCACGGATGATCGTCTCCAGGAACTGCCGCTCGTCGTGCTCCGGCACGTCGCCCTCAAGCAGCGTCTCGGCGGTGCCCCTGATCGCTGTGAGCGGCGTGCGCAGCTCGTGGCTCACGTCGGAAACGAAGCGGCTCTTGCGTCGTTCTTCTTGTTTGAGCTCGGTCACGACGTTGTCGACCTCGTCGCCCATCGCGTTGAATGCCGAGGCGAGCATGCGCGTCTCGCGCGAACCGCTCGGTGTGGCGCGCACCGCGTGGTCGCCTCCCGCGAACGCTGTGGCGGTCGCGGAGAGGCTCTGCAGAGGACGGGACAGCCAGCGTGATAGGAGTTCAGTGAGTACGAGCGTGACCACGATGAAGAGTGCGATGACGATGATCAGGCGCGTTCGGTAGTCCCCCAGCAGCGTGACGATCGAGAATGTCGTCGATGACGCGTAGACCGCGCCACGGACCTGCCCGTTTCGCTCCACCGGCACCGCCACATAGAGCGCGACGCGTCCGAGTTCCGTGATACGGGTCGCTGCGCCGTACTCGCCCGCGAGGGCGCGCTTCACCTCGATGCGGTCGCCGTAGGGATCGCCCACATCATCGGGTGTCGTGTCGGCGATCGCGGTTCCTTCGACATCAAGTACGCGCATTCTGGATGCCGCATACGGTGTCGCCAGGTCGAGCGCCGCCTGAAGCTGCCGCGCATCGCTTGCCGAGAAGCTCCCGGTGCCGTCCAGGTACGTTGTGGACGCCACAGCCGCGAGTACGCGCGCCTGTGTGTGCAGACGCTCTTCGAGCTTGCGGAGCGCGAACCCTTCCAGCTCCTTGAGGAAGTAGAAGGAGAGGCCCGCCGCAGCGACGACCGCGACGATCAGGAACGCTGCGAGCAGGCGTGTGCGTATCGAGGTGGCGCGCATCGCTCCGCGCTATGCCGAGATGCGGTAGCCGTACCCGCGAACGGTCTCGACGATCGCCGGGTCGGCGCCCGCCTGAGTCAGCTTGTCGCGCAGGCGCTTCACGTGCGTGTCGACGGTCTTGGTCTCCACGAGGTACTGCCATCCCCACGCCTCGCGAAGCAGCTGCTCGCGCGAGAGCACCTTGCCTGCATGGCGGATGAGGCACGCCAGCAGCTCGAACTCACGAGGTGTGAGGTCGATGAGCGTCTCCCCGAAGGTAGCTTCATGCGCCGCTTCGTCGAGGTGGATACCGGCGGCATCGATAGGCACGCCTTCGATCGTCCCGACGCCCGTGCCCTTGCCTGCCGAGCGCCTCAGGAGCGCCTTCACGCGTGCCTGCAACTCGCGGATTCCGAACGGCTTGGAGAGGTAATCGTCGCCGCCGAGTTCGAGGCCCACGACCTTATCAAGCTCCGTGTCCCGTGCCGAGAGGAACAGCACAGGTACATCACCGATCGCCCTGAGCTTCCGGCATACCTCGTAGCCGTCGGTGCCAGGCAGCATGATGTCGAGGATGACCAGATCGAACCTGTCTGTCGCGGCGAAAGCGAGCGCCTCGTCGCCGTCCTTTGCGCAGGTTACTTCGTACCCTTCCTTGCGAAGGTTGTACGATACGAACTGCAGGATTGAGTCTTCGTCGTCTACGACGAGGATGCGCGCAGTGGTCATCGGTCGCCTCCAGTGCCAGAAGGTATTCTTGGAACGATGCGATGATAACACCGCGTTACCTGGTGTTCGTCCGCGTTGACGAGCCGTCAGCAGCGCGACGCGTGCCTGATACGAGCGTCCCGGCATCATGCGGGACCGACGAAGGGAGTCGGCGATGATCCTCGCCGTGGATGTGGGCAACACACAGACGGTGCTTGGGCTGTTCGAGGACGAGCGGCTGCACGGTCACTGGCGTGTCGCCACGGACGCCACGCTCACCGCCGACGAGCTCAGGGTGAAGATCGGCGGCCTGCTTGCCCTGGACGACCTGGGCTGGAGCGACATCGAGCGCCTGGTGCTCTCCTCGGTGGTGCCGACGCTCACCGGTCACTACGAGGAGATGGCGCTGCGTGCCACCGGTGTGTCGCCGATGGTGGTCGGGCCCGGACTCAAGACGGGCATGCCGATCCGCTACGACAACCCCCACGAGGTCGGGGCTGATCGCATCGTGAACGGCGTCGCCGCGTTCGACGCGTACGGTGGCCCGGTCATCGTGGTCGACTTTGGAACGGCCACGACTCTCGACGTCATCGACGCCAGTGGTGCGTATCTTGGTGGAGCTATAGCACCCGGTGTTGAGACCAGTGCCGAGGCGCTCTTCTCGCGTGCTGCGCGGCTGGCGAAAGTCGACCTCGAGCCGCCGACGAAGGTCATTGGCACGAACACGCGGGAGTCGGTGCAGGCGGGCCTCATGCTCGGTGAGGCCGCCATGGTCGATGGGCTCACACGGCGCGCGTGGTCGGAGTTGGGCGCGGAGTGCACGGTCGTCGCTACGGGCGGGCTGGCCGAGCGCATGGCGCCGCTCTGCGAGACCATAGCGTACGTTGAACCAGACCTGACGCTTCGTGGGCTCATGATCATATACGGCCGAAACGCCTAGCGCGCCGCTCGGGGTGCTCGGCATAGGGTTTGCTCTTGTTCATGAGGGTTTTCATAGTTCATGCGACGGTGTGTTGCGTGGTACTATCCGAGTGTTCAGGTAAGCAGGTGACGCAGGCGGTGTATCTCCGCCCGGGCTGTGATGGCTCGTGGGCGCTCACTCGAGAAGAAATGATGCCGGGTTTCTGCGCGCTCTTGCGCGCGAGGGAGTGAAGACGTGAACAAGCGCGCAAGGCAACGCCTCATCGGTGTGACTGTGATCGTTCTCATCGTCGTCGGTGCACTGGTCTTCGGAACGACCGTGACCGGGCTTGGCGGTGCGTACAAGAAGAGCATCTCGGATATCCGCTCGGACGCCACGCTCGTCGGCAAACAGGTGCAAGTAGAGGGTCCGGTCGTGAAGGGCTCGTGGACGCCGGGCGCGTCGCCGTTCGTCTTCTCCATCGGTGACAAGACCGACCCGAACCTCGAGGGTCTCAAGATCGTCTGGGACCGACCGGTCCCGAGCGCGTTCGGAGACGGCACCACGGCTATCGTGACCGGCATCGTGAACGAAGACGGTTCTGTCACAGCGAAGACGCTCATCACCCAGTGCCCGTCGAAGTACGCTTCGGCGACTGATGCGCTGAGCGTAGATGCACTGCTCAAGAGCACGCTGGGCGCCGCGACCGTGAAGATCACCGGCTACGTGGTGAACGGAAGCATCAAGCCCGCCGGCACAGCCGAGCGGTTCGTCGTCGGCACACTCGCCGTTGGTGGCGAGAGCGTTCCGGTCGCATTCGACGGCGCGCTGCCGCAGGGTGTTGAGGACGGTGCCAAGGTGGTAATCACCGGCTCGCTTGAGGACAACGGCGTGTTCAACGCCACGGATCTTGCCCTCGACGAGGCGCAGAAGTAGCAATCCTCTGACAACGGTGCGACGCGCGACGTTGCACGCGGGCGAACGGAGCCAGTATGGATCTGCAGGTTCTCGGTAACGGCCTCCTCGTGATGGCAAGCATCTCGGCGATAGCGTCGATCGGCGCGCTTGCCTTCGCCTCGCTTCCGGGTGGCAACGAGGGTGTCCGCAAGGCCGGACACTACCTATCGATAGCGACGCTTGCGTTCACTTCGCTCGCGGTGCTGCTTCTCGCCTCGGCGTTCCTTGGTGAGAACTTCAGCTTGCAGTACGTCGCATACAACCATCCGACGACCGTCGGGCCCTGGGCCTGGCTCTATCGCCTAAGCGGCGTGTGGGCCGGTCGCGAGGGGTCGCTCCTGTTCTGGGAGTGGCTGCTTGCCGGGTTCGCGGGATGGGTGGCGATCCGCTTCCTGGCCAAGGGAGAGCGCATTGCGACAGCCGCACTTGGGATCCTGAACTTCGTGCAGATGTTCTTCCTCTCGGCGCTGTTCATCCCCTTGAACAACCCGTTCGGGCTGTTGCCGCCTCAGTACCTCGATGCCAGCGGCAAGCTGCTGATCGAAGCGGCGATGAGCCCGTTGCTCCAAACGTGGGCGATGGTCGCGCATCCGCCGACGCTGTTCATCGGCTACGCCGGCCTCACTGTCCCGTTCGCCTTCGCTATGGCGGCGCTCCTCACGGGCGACACCTCGAAGCGCTGGGTCGAGCTCTCTGACCGCATCACTGTCTTTGCGTGGCTGATGCTCGGAATCGGCATCGGCCTTGGTGCCATTTGGGCGTACATCGAACTCGCCTTCGGCGGTTACTGGGCATGGGATCCGGTGGAGAACGCGTCGATTCTGCCGTGGTTGACCGGCGTCGGCCTCATGCACTCAATGACGGTCTACCGCAAGCGCGGCGGATTCAAGGCATGGACGATAATCATGGCCGCGTTCACCTTCGTCCTGGTGCTTCTTGGCACATTCATCACGCGCTCAGGTGTTGTGAGCTCGGTCCACACGTTCCAGGAAGACTCGCTCTCATTCTGGCTCTTCCTGACGATGATGGTTGGCACGTTGGTTGTCACCGGCATCGGCGTGGCCCTTCGTTGGGACAAGCTCAAGGGCAACGATTCGTTCGAGCGGATCTTCTCCAAGGAAGGTTCGTACTACTTCAACAACGTGATCATGCTCATCGCCGCGATCCTGGTGGCGTACCTCACGATGGCGCAGGCGTTCCCGAAGTGGATGCCTGGTGGCGGGATGACCTACGGACCCTCCACGTTCAATGCGCTTGCGCGTCCCCTCGGCATCTTCTACATCCTTGTGATGTCCGTGTGCCCGATCCTGTCATGGGGCGGTGCAGGCTGGAACGCGTTCTGGCAGAAGGCCAAGTGGCCGCTTGTCGGTGCGGCGGCAATCGCCTCGGGTCTCATCGCGATCTGGGCGCTCGCCATGATGCCGTACTACACGTTCGAGAGCGGTATCCCGGCGCTGCATCACGCGACGGCGCTCATCGGATTGCTCACGGCCTCACTCGCGATTGCACTGCCCATTTATCTCTTCATCGACGGGGCGCGCAAGCGCGCGGCGGCGAAGGGCGAGGGCTTCGGCACGGCGCTGTACCGAATCCTGACCAAGGCACGCACGCAGTCCGGCGGATACCTTACGCACCTTGGCATGGGCATCATCCTGGTCGGCCTTATCGGCTCGACGATGTACGTCAAGACATACGAACCAGCGATTCCGCAGACGCCCGGCGCGGCAGTCGAGACAGGAACGTACACGTTCACGTTCGACAGCATCAAGGAGGTCCCTGCGGCCAACGGCGATGCTGTTGTAACCGCTACGCTGAATGTCCTTCGCAACGGCAAGCCGGCAGGTACCGTGAAGCCGCGGATCGTCTACCCGAACCTGCAAGACAGTGGGGCAACGATGAAGGTGGCCCTTATCCAGCAGCCGCTCAAGGACATCTTCGTATCGTTCAACGGTCTCGATCAGTCGGGCAACGCGGTGGTCACCATCAAGTTCTTCCCGATGCAGTGGTGGGTGTGGGCAGGCTTCATCGTCACCATCCTCGGCAGCGGTCTGGCTATGTGGCCGAAGCGTCAGCCGCGGGCCGCGTAGCTGATGGGGGAGACTCCCATGAACGATCTCGCCGTTCAGGTCCGGGGACTCACCCGGGCCTTCGGCGTACGCAAGGCCCTGAACGACGTGAGCTTCGAGCTGCCGCAAGGCGCATTTCTGAGCATCTTCGGCCCGAACGGAGCCGGCAAGACGACGCTGGTGAAGGTGCTGACCACGCTGTTGAACCCGAGCAAGGGTTCGGCGAGCGTGCTTGGCTGTGATGTGGTGAGCGAGGCGGTCGAACTACGGCATCGCATCGGCCTCATCAGCCACAATCCGCTGCTCTACTCCGATCTGACCGCCGAGGAGAACCTGCTCTTCTTCGCCGAGATGTATGGCCTCGACGACCCGAAGGGTCGCGTTCGTGAGCTCCTGGGCGACGTCGAACTCGACCATCGTCGGCTGGATGTCGTCAGCACGTTCTCGCGCGGGATGCTTCAGCGTCTCTCCATCGCGCGCGCGCTTCTCCATAAGCCTGATGTGCTCTTCCTTGATGAGCCGTACTCGGGTCTTGATCCGCACGCGGTCGATATCCTCGATGGACTCATCGCGCAGATCCGCGGAGACCATACGTTCGTCATGATCAGCCACGATCTTGATAAGGGCCTTGAGCTGTGCTCGCACGCGCTCATTCTGGCCAACGGCAAGGTCGTGCTGTTCGAGAATCGCGAAGACATCGACGTTGAGCAGTTCCGCCAGACGTACCGCGCCACCGTTGGCACGGGGGTGGCGTAGATGGCGAAGTCCAACAGCTGGCGCCAGTTCAAAGCGATTCTGCGCAAGGATCTCGTCATGGAGCTCCGGACCAAAGAGATGATCACCTCGATGGGCCTGTACGCGCTGCTCACGATGGTTGTCTACCAGATCGCTCTTGCCGAGGCGGGAGACAGCTTCGATGTCCGACTCGTCATGCCGGGGCTCATCTGGGTTGCCTTCATCTTCATGTCGATGCTCGGTCTCAACCGCTCGTTCGTACACGAGAAGGACCAGGGTTGCATCGACGCGCTGCTGCTCTCTCCTGTGGATCGTCCGGTCATCTTCTTCGCGAAGTTCGCCGGCAACCTGATCTTCTTGATGGTCGTCGAGCTCTTGTCACTGCCGGTCTTCTCATTCCTGTTCCTGCAGGGGCGCGAAGGCTTCGGAAACCCCGTCTGGCTCGTCGGCATCGTGTTGCTTGGCGCGTCAATAGGCATATCAGGCGTGGGCACGCTTCTGGCGACCATGACGGTGAACACCAAGGGTAAAGACGTGATGCTTGCGGTGCTGTTCGTGCCGATCATGTACCCCCTGCTTCGCGCGGCCGTTGGCGCCACATTCGCCGCGGTCATCGGTGGTCCGGGTACCGTCGAGACGTTCTGGTTGTACATGGCCTGGGTAGCGGCCTTCGATGTCATAATGGTGGCCATCGCATACGCACTCTATGAGTTCGTTATCGGTGTCTGACACAGCAAGAAGGGAGCGGACGGTGAAGCGAAACCCGCTTGCCGAGATCATGCTCGGACTGGGTGGTGTATTGACCACGGCGGCGTTCTTCATGGCGTTCTTCTGGGCGCCCGGGACGTCGTATCCCGACGGACGCGTGGACTTCGCACAGAAGATCTTCTACTTCCATGTGCCGGTCGCCGAAGCATCGTTCCTCGTCTTCATCTTCACGGCGTACTACGGCGTCCGGTTCCTCATGACCAGGCAGCGCATCTACGACACCAAGGCCCGCATCGCCACGGAGGTCACGCTCTTCTTCGTGCTTCTCACGATGGCCACAGGCATCCTGTGGACGCGCGTCGAGTGGGGCGTCTGGTGGCAGTGGGAGCCGCGGCTTACGACGTACTTCATCCTCACGCTGCTCGTCATCGCGTACTTCGTGCTGCGCAACTCGGTTGAGGACGAGGAGAAGCGCGCGGTGTACGCCTCGGCCTTCGGGATACTGGCGTTCATCGACGCACCCATCTCGTTCTTCATCACCCGCTGGCTCAACTCGATCCACCCGATTGTCTTCGGCGGCGGGGAGAGTTCCGGGCTTGAGACGAGCATGCTCATCACGTTCATTGTCGCGCAGGTCGGGATGCTCATGCTCGGCTATGCGTTCTACCAGCTTCGCCTGCGTGAAGAAGAGCTCAAAGAGCGCCTCGAGGCGCTCAAGATCGAGATCGGAGACTAGCCATGATGGATCTTTACGCCGCTGTTATCCCGCAGGCTCCGTACATCATCGGGGCGTACGGCCTTATCTGGGTCGGACTGCTCGGCTTCGTGTATATGGTGTTCGGCCGCATCGGTCGGCTCGAGAAGGAGCTTCGTGTGCTTGAGGAGTCCGTCGAGCGTCGCGCCAAGTCCTAGTCTGACCGCCGAGGAGGCACCGCGTTGGCTCAAGTCGCCGTCATACTCTTCTGGTTCGCAACCGTCATGTACGTTGCGGCGACGGTGCTGTACGCGTATTTCTTCCTGAGCAAGCGTGCCGCGTACTCCTGGTATGCGACGTTTCTCACGGGGGCGGCCTTCCTGTGCCATACCGCGTCAATCGGGCTGCGCTCGTCTGCCGAGCACGGCACGAGCCTGAACGGTCCCAACACGCTGATACTGCTCGCCTGGGCGCTCGTACTGCTGTACTTCGTCATGGAGCACCTCATCAAGGTGAAGGTCTACGGGACGCTGCTCGTGCCCGTCTCGGTGGCGCTTATGGCCGTATCGCAGCTGATGACCGTGAAGGTCGGTGCTGCTTCGCCGCTCGTCGAGAACTGGAAGATCGGGATCCATGTCGCGCTCATCGTCTTCGCGAATGCCGGCTTCTTCATCGCCGGGGTCGCAGCGCTGGCGTACTTGATGCAGGAATCCCAGCTCAAACGGCATCGCACGAGCGTGCTCTTCAAGCGGCTTCCGTCGCTTGCGAATATCGACCTCCTCACGCGCCGAGCCATCGCGTTCGCGTATCCGGCGTACTCGGCCGGTCTGCTCCTTGGCGTGTTCCGCGCAATCGAGACCGACCCGCCCGGCTGGTGGGCAGACCCGCGTGTCATGTTGGCAGGCCTTGTGTGGCTCATCTTCGGCACGTATATCGTGCTGCACTACACGCAGCGTGCATCGGCGCGAACAACAGCGTGGCTTGCGCTTGCGGGCGTGTTGGTCGTCTCCACACTTGCCGTCATTGCGCGCACCGTACCCGCCGGCTTCCACGTCTTCGGACTGTAGGGATTCTTCGTGCCTGACTACTCCAAGCCGTATTACCCCGTGTTCCTCGACTTGTCGGGGCGCCTCGCCGTGATCGTGGGCGGCGGCGGGGTGGCGGAGCGCAAGGTCGTCACGCTGCTCGAGTACGGCCCGCGTGTGCGAGTCGTGTCGCCTGAGGTCACGCCTACGATCGAAGAGCTGGCGGCATCAGGCGCAATCGAACTTGAGCGTCGCGGCTACGTACGCGGCGATCTTGAAGGCGCGTTCATCGCCGTCAGCGCGACCTCTTCCGAGGAAGTGAATCGCGCGGTCCATGCCGAGGCCGAAGAGCGCGGCTGCATCGTGAACGTGGTCGACGTCCCTGAGCTCTGCTCATTCATCGTGCCGTCAATCGTGCGCCGAGGCACCCTCTCGGTGGCGATTTCCACAGGCGGTGCCGCCCCGACGGTCGCGAAGCGCCTGCGCAAGCACGTGCAGGAGCATCTGGGTCCCGAGTGGGAGACGTATGTGACCCTCCTCGGCGAGGTACGCGCGCTGGTAATGGAGCGCGTGCCCGGCGGAGAGGCCGTTCGCAAGCCGATCTTCGAGCAGATCGCCGACTCGGATCTGCTCGATCGCATCCGCGCGGGTGCCCGTCCGACGGCCGACGAGGTCTATGACGAGTTCGTGGGAGGTCGGGCATGAGAGTCGACGGCACCACGGCGATCGTCACCGGAGGATCGAGTGGTATCGGGCTTGCGACCGCCGAGCTGCTTGCCGCGCGCGGCGCGAATGTAGCAGTTGTCGCGCGGGATCCCGAGCGGCTGGAAGCCGCACGCGAGGCGGTCTCGGCAGCTCGGCGCGATGGCTCGCAGAGGGTTCTCGCAGTCTCCTGCGACGTCTCGGACTACGACGCCGTCTCCGACATGGTGCGCCGCGTTGAATCCGAGCTTGGTCCGGTCGACGTGCTCATGGCGTGTGCGGGCTTCTGTACGCCGATGCGGTTCACCGAGCTTCCTATCGAGGAGTTCCAGGCACACATCGATACCAACCTTCTGGGTGTCACGTACCCGGCGCGAGCCGTCGCTCCCGGAATGATCGCGCGCGGGCGCGGCCATATCGCGATGGTGTCGTCGATGGGCGGCTTCATCGGCGTGTATGGCTACTCGGCGTACAGCCCGGCCAAGTTCGGCGTGATGGGCCTTGCCGAGGTGCTGCGGAGCGAGCTCAAGCCGCATGGCGTTGGGGTCACCGTGCTGTGTCCGCCGAACGTCGACACGCCGGGGTACGCGCGCGAGGTGAGCATGGAACCCGCGGAGACCGCGAAGATCAACGGCGGCGCGAAGACGGTGTCGCCGGCCTCGATGGCCGAGCAGTTTGTCGCCGCGGTCGAGCGCGGCAAGTACCTCGTCGTTCCCGGAGTGGCGAACGCTTTGCTGTACAGGCTCAAGGGCATCTGGCCGGAGCTGTTCTTCGCCGTTTTCGACAGCGACGTCGCTTCAGTGCGGAAGAAGGGAAAGGTGGTCGCCGATGAGTCGTGAAACGGCATATGCGCGTTGTTGGCGGCCTCTTTCAAGTGCTACGATGCATTCGTTCAGGCAAGCGCACATGGTGCGTTCTATATCGCTTTACACCGCCCCCGCCGGGCCTGCTTGCCTGAACAACAACGCACCGCACCGGCGGGGGCGACCCATGCCCCACCACACGACATTCGGTCGTAGAACAGCGAAGCGAGTCCGATGCAGCTGATCCTCGTCGGTCTGAGTCACAAGACCGCGCCCATCGAGATCCGGGAGCGACTGACCTTCCCTGCGCACAAGCAGGCGGAGGCTCTGGCGCGCCTCACCTCGAGCGATGCGATCGCAGAAGCCGTCATCATCTCCACATGCAACCGTACCGAGATCTACGCGGTCGCCGCTGGCGCCGACGCGGGCGTTGACGCCGTCATCGACTTCATGACCGAGTACCATTCTCTCGATCGTCACGAGCTGGTGCGTTCGCTCTATCTGAATCACGGCGAGAGCGTCGTTCGGCATCTGTTCCGGGTTGTCGCTTCGCTCGACTCGATGGTGATCGGCGAGGCGCAGATTCTCGGCCAGGTGAAAGAGGCGTACGATCACGCACTCAACAACGGCGCGACCGGCAAGGTCTTCAACAAGCTCTTCCGACAGAGCTTCGAGGTAGGCAAGCGCGTGCGCACCGAGACAGAGATCGGCGAGAACGCCGTTTCGATCAGTTACGCCGCCATCGAACTCGCCAAGAAGGTCTTCGACACGCTCGAGGGTCGCACTATCCTCGTGCTCGGTGCCGGCAAGATGAGCGAGCTTACTGCGAAGCATCTCGTCAGCCAGGGCGTGAAGAGCGTGCTCGTCGCGAATCGGACGTTCGAGCGGGCGCAGGAGCTTGCCGAGCGGTTCAACGGCGAAGCGATCCGCTACGACGACCTTTACGAGCGCATGCACGACGCCGACATCGTCATCTCGTCCACGGCGGCTACGCACTACGTGATCACCAAGGAGCACGTGGCGAAGTCGATGCGCGGACGAGGCGGCCGGCCGCTGTTCCTCATCGACATCGCGGTTCCACGTGACATCGAGCCGGCTGTGAACGACCTCAGCAACGTCTTCCTGTACGACATCGATGATCTTTCCGGTGTGGTGGAGTCGAACCTTGAGGAGCGCATGCGCGAGGCGCGGCGCGCGGAGGTCATCATCGAGGACGAGTTCGCGGCTTTTGCGCGGTGGCGCGAGTCGCTCGAGGTGCAGCCGACCGTCGCGGCCATCCGCGCGCGTGCTGACGTGATCCGACAGGCGGAACTCGAGAAGGCGTGCAAGCGTCTCGGGAACCTCTCGGAGAAGGATATCGAGACCATCAACGCGCTTACCTGCGCGATCGTGAACAAGATGCTGCATGGCCCGACGCAGCGGCTCAAGCAGGCCGCAGAGGCGAAGGACGGCTACGAGTACATCGAGACGGCCCGGCATCTGTACGGGCTGGACGACAGCGAGGGACGCGGCCACGGCAGGCTGCGCGATTTGCTGAACCGGCGCACGAAGGATGTCGTTGAGACCGCGGGGAACGAGATGGGAGATTCGCTTGGGTGCTGAGCGGACAGGGCTGACGATCGGGACGCGTGGCAGCAAGCTCGCGCTCTGGCAGTCGGAGTACATCAAAGCGAAGGTCGAAGAGATCACCGGGCTTCCGGTGTGCCTCGAGATCATCAAGACCACAGGCGACAAGATCCTTGACGTGCCGCTCGCGAAGGTCGGCGGCAAGGGCCTGTTCACCAAGGAGCTTGAGATCGAGCTCATGGCGGGCACCGTGGATCTGTGCGTGCACTCGATGAAGGATGTTCCCACCGAGTTGCCCGAGGGCCTCGTGATCGCCGCGATGCCGCCGCGGGTCGACCCGCGTGACGCGATCGTCTCGGGCGCCGGCTACAACCTCGACACGCTGCCGCAGGGCGCGCGCCTGGGCACGTCGTCGCTGCGGCGCCGCTCGCAGGTGAAGGCGCTGCGTCCGGACCTGGAGATCGTGGACGTGCGCGGCAATCTCGACACGCGCATGCGCAAGGCCGAGAACGGCGAAGTCGATGCTGTCATCCTCGCAAGCGCGGGTATCACGCGCATGGGCTGGGCCGACCGCATCACGCACTACATCGACCCCGTTCAGATGACGCCGGCAGTCGGGCAAGGTGCTATCGGCATCGAGATCCGTGAGGACGACGCGTTCATGCAGGAAGTGTGCGCCGCCATCAACGACGCCGTCACCTTCACATGCGTGAGTGCCGAGCGGGTCGTCATGCGCTCGCTCGAGGGTGGCTGCCAGGTACCGATCGGTGCGTACGCCACGCCCACGGGCGACGGCGGCCTCACGATGGACGCATTCGCGGGCTCGCTTGACGGCATGACGCTGCTGCGCCACACGCTGAGCGGCACGATGGCCGAGCCGGAGATGCTCGGCGCGGCGATGGTCGACCGCATGCTCGACATGGGCGCCTCGGAGATCCTGGCCGAGATACGCGCTGCCGGCGACGGCGGCGTGAGCACGCTGATCCAGACCTGACGAACCGCGGCCGAACGCGCCGCTCGATTCACGGAAGAAGGAGGACGGATGGGTCGTCCGCTTGTTTACCTCATAGGCGCCGGTCCGGGCGATCCCGGGCTCATCACGGTCAAAGGCCTCAAGTGCATTGCAGAGGCCGATGTCATCGTGTACGACTACCTCGCGAACTCGCGATTCCTCGCGCACGCCCGTGAGGACGCCGAAGTCATCTACGTCGGCAAGAAGGGCTTCACACAGCACGTGACGCAGGACGAGATCAACGCCGTCATCGTGCAGAAAGCGCTCGAAGAGGGCGGCAAGACCGTTGCGCGCCTCAAGGGCGGTGACCCGTTCATCTTCGGTCGCGGCGGCGAAGAGGCACTTGCACTCGTCGATGCTGGCATCCGTTTCGAGGTCGTGCCGGGCATCAGCTCCGGCTACGCTGCGCCAGCGTATGCGGGCATCCCCGTGACGCACCGCGGCATCACGACCGAGATGGCGTTCGTCACCGGCCACGAGGACCCCACGAAGGCCGAGAGCGACATCGACTGGGAGCACCTCGCCAAGGGCGTGGGCACCGTGTGCTTCTTCATGGGCATCAAGAACCTTCCGAACATCGTGGAGAACCTCACCAAGTACGGCCGCCCGGCAACCACGCCGGTCGCGCTCGTGCGATGGGGAACGACCGCGAAGCAGGAGGTCCTGGTCGGCACGCTGGCCACTATCGCCCAGAAGGCGGCCGAGGTCGGCTTCAAGGCACCGGCCATCACGGTTGTGGGCGAGGTCGTGAATCTGCGCGAGAAGCTCGCATGGTTCGACATCCGCCCGCTCTTCGGCAAGACGGTCGTCGTGACGCGTTCGCGTGCGCAGGCCTCGGCTCTGACGGATGCGCTGGAGGACCTTGGCGCTGAAGTGCTCGAGTTCCCGGCCATCAAAGTCGTGGACCCGGAGAGCTTCGAGCCGGTCGATGACGCGATCCGCAACCTTGAACTGTACTCGTGGCTCGTGCTCACGTCGGTCAACGGTGTCGAGCGCTTCTTCGACCGCCTTGAGTACGCCGACAAGGACGCCCGTGCGCTTGCCGGTCTCCGCGTCGCGGCTATCGGTCCCGCAACCGCTGCGGCGTGCATCGCCCGTGGCGTTCGCCCCGACTACGTGCCGGACGAGTACCGTGCCGAGGGCGTGCTGGAAGGCCTTTGCGAGCGCGGCGTGGGAGCCGGAACCAATGTGCTTCTCGCCCGTGCGCTCGAAGCGCGCGAACTGCTGCCCGAGAAACTTCGGGAGCGCGGTGCGCGCGTGGATGTGGTTCCGGTGTACCGCACGATCGTGGGAGAGGGCGAGCCCGGCGTGCTGGATCGCTTGCGCGACGGCGACATCGATGCGGTGACGTTCACGTCATCCTCGACGGTGGCGAACTTCATCACGCTCACCGAAGGCATCGACCTTGCTGATGCACTGAAGGGCGCACTTGTGGCGTCCATCGGCCCGATCACCTCGGATACGGCGCGCGAAGCCGGTCTGACGGTCGGCGTCGAGGCCGAGGAGTATACGATTCCGGGGCTCGTGACGGCTGTCGCGAAGCACTTCGGCGTCGATGTGGACGAGGACGAATAGCGCCGGATTCGGCGAGAGTGAAAGGACCGCACAACTATGATCGGAATCTCAAAGCTGTACTGCGGGGCCGTCGAGCCCAGTGATGTGCTCCGTTACAACCGCGACTCTGGCCAGCTGCCGAGCGAACTGCTGCAGTTCTCGGCGGACAAGAAGCCGGTCGTGGTGTGGAACTGCACGCAGCGCTGCAACCTCAAGTGCGTGCACTGCTACGCGCAGTCCGAGGATCGCAACTACCCCGGTGAGATGAGCACAGAAGAGGGCAAGGCCATGATCGATGACCTGGCCGCGTATGGCGCGCCGGTGCTGCTCTTCTCGGGCGGCGAGCCGACCATCCGCAAGGACCTGCTCGAGCTCATGCACTACGCGAAGTCCAAGGGCATGCGCGTGGTCATCTCCACGAACGGCACGCTCATCACCGAGGAGAAGGCGAAGCAGTTCGCCGAGGTCGGCTTGAGCTACGTGGGCGTCTCGCTCGACGGTGGCCGAGAGACCCACGACAGCTTCCGGGGCATTCCGGGCAGCTTCGACAAGGCGATCGCAGGCATTCGCAACTCGATGGCCGCCGGCATCAAGGTCGGCCTGCGCATGACGATCAACAAGCGCAACTGGCAGGACATCCCCGAGCTCTTCAAGGTCATGCGCGAAGAGGGCATCCCGCGCGCATGCTTCTACCACCTCGTCTACACGGGTCGCGGTTCTGAGCTCATGAAAGAGGACCTCGACCACGAGGAGACGCGCAAGGCGGTGCGCCTCATCATGGATGAGACCAAGGCCATGTTTGCCGACGGCCTTGAGCCCGAGGTGCTCACCGTGGACAACCACGCCGACGGTCCCTTCCTCTACATGGAGATGCTCAAAGAGGATCCGGAGCGTGCCGAGGACGTGCTGCAGCTGCTGCAGTGGAACCAGGGCAACTCAACCGGCAACGGCATCGGTTGCGTGAGCTGGAACGGCGAGGTCTACGCCGACCAGTTCTGGCGTCACTTCTCGCTCGGCAACGTGCGCGAGCGTCCGTTCTCGGAGATCTGGACGGATGTCTCGGGCGACACCGAGCAGTCCGAGATGATGAAGCGCCTGAAGGACAAGAAGCCGTACGTGAAGGGTCGCTGCGCCGAGTGCAAGTGGCTGCAGATCTGCGGCGGTAACTTCCGCGTGCGTGCCGAGGCCGCCACGGGCGATCTGTGGGCCCCGGATCCGGCGTGCTACCTCACCGACGAGGAGATCGGACTGGGCGATATCGCGGACCTCGCGGATCGCGCGGAGGCCGATATGCTCGTCGGCGATGCACCCATCGGCTGCGAGGTCGACTAGCACCAGAAGGCGGCCGCAAACGGCGGCCGTAAGCGTTGACAAAGAGCGATTCGCTCGGCATTGTATACACTTGCGCTGACCGCCTCGGTGGTCGTGCACAAGGGGATGTAGCTCAGCTGGGAGAGCGCTGCGTTCGCAACGCAGAGGTCGGCGGTTCGAGCCCGCTCATCTCCACCATTGGATGCGATGTCGAGGCGGCCTGCAGGTGCAGGTCGCCTCGGCTGCTTCATCGGCCGAGAGGTCGGAGGGTCGTGAAGGAGCGTGCGGCGCCGCCGCACCAGACGAGGGGAGCCGTTCGATGACGGGTACCACCGGTGAGTTCCTGACCTGGTTCCAGACCTGGGGCAACGTGATCTTCGTTGCGGCCCAGATCCTGTTCTGGGCGGCCGTCGGCTTTGCAGCCGTCTACGCCGCGCTTGCCTACAGGCGGCTTGTCGACCACAAGGTCGCCAAGGCTCCCAAGGACGCCTCGCTTCCTCTCGCAACAGTGAAGATCGACGAATTCGTCGAATAGCAGTGCCCGCGGACCGCGTGTCCGCACCCGATCACTCGGAGGTTCCTATGCAGTTCCCCACGTACCGGCCGCGCCGCCTGCGGCGGACCGAGACGCTGCGCGCCATGGTGCGCGAGACGTCGCTTGATGCGAACGACTTCATCTATCCGCTGTTCGTGGAGTTCGGCGTTGGCGTTCGCCGCGAGGTCTCTTCGATGCCGGGGGTCTACAACATCTCCCTCGACCAGCTGCCAGGTGAGATCGACGAACTCAAGGCGCTCGGAATCCCGGCAGTGATCCTGTTCGGCAATCCGGACACCAAGGACGAGGCAGGCACGGGCGCATATGCCGAGGACGGCATCATCCAGCAGGCGATTCAGGCCATCAAGGCGCATGATCCCGAGTTTTACGTGATCACCGACGTGTGCATGTGCGAGTACACCTCGCACGGCCACTGCGGCGCGCTCGATGATAACGGTTGCGTGATGAACGACGTGACGCTCGAGATGCTCGCGCAGACTGCCGTGAGCCACGCCGAGGCGGGCGCCGATATGGTCGCGCCGAGCGACATGATGGATGGGCGCGTGGCCGCGATTCGCGCTGCGCTCGATGCCGAGGGATTCTCTGAGGTGCCGATCATGGCGTACTCGGCCAAGTACGCGAGCGCGTTCTACGGTCCGTTCCGCGATGCCGCCAACAGCGCGCCGAGCTTCGGCGATCGCAAGGGTTACCAGATGGATCCCGCTAACGGCGAGGAAGCGCTTCGCGAAACCGCCCTCGATATCGAGGAGGGCGCCGATATCGTGATGGTCAAGCCGGCGCTGGCGTACATGGACATCATCCGGCGCGTGAAGGACGAGTTCGGCTACCCGACGTGCGCCTACAACGTGAGCGGCGAGTACGCCCTTGTGAAGGCCGCAGCGGCCAACGGTTGGGTCGATGAGCGCCGGGTGGTGCTTGAGACGCTCCTCGGCTTCAAGCGCGCCGGGGCGGACCTCATCATCACGTATCACGCAAAGGACGCCGCACGCTGGCTCAAGGAAGGCTAGGAACCGCATGGCTGACAACGCAGGCAACGCCGACGCGCGTCCGGATCTCGAGCTCGAAGAGGAGTTCGGAGATGAGCGTCCCACGATAGACGAGCAGGAGATGGCAGACGCCGAGAAGGGGTGCGGGCAGACCGCCATCGGCATGCCGATGGCGGTCTGCCCGCACCCCTTCTCGGCGTCTGCCATCTCCTGCTCGTCTATCGTGGGACGCTCATCTCCGAACTCCTCTTCGAGCTCGAGATCCGGACGCGCGTCGGCGTTGCCTGCGTTGTCAGCCATGCGGTTCCTAGCCTTCCTTGAGCCAGCGTGCGGCGTCCTTTGCGTGATACGTGATGATGAGGTCCGCCCCGGCGCGCTTGAAGCCGAGGAGCGTCTCAAGCACCACCCGGCGCTCATCGACCCAACCGTTGGCCGCTGCGGCCTTCACAAGGGCGTACTCGCCGCTCACGTTGTAGGCGCACGTCGGGTAGCCGAACTCGTCCTTCACGCGCCGGATGATGTCCATGTACGCCAGCGCCGGCTTGACCATCACGATATCGGCGCCCTCCTCGATATCGAGGGCGGTTTCGCGAAGCGCTTCCTCGCCGTTAGCGGGATCCATCTGGTAACCCTTGCGATCGCCGAAGCTCGGCGCGCTGTTGGCGGCATCGCGGAACGGACCGTAGAACGCGCTCGCGTACTTGGCCGAGTACGCCATGATCGGCACCTCAGAGAATCCCTCGGCATCGAGCGCAGCGCGAATCGCGGCCACGCGCCCATCCATCATGTCGCTCGGCGCGACCATATCGGCGCCCGCCTCGGCGTGGCTCACGGCAGTCTGCGCGAGCATCTCGAGCGTCACGTCGTTCATCACGCAACCGTTATCATCGAGCGCGCCGCAGTGGCCGTGCGAGGTGTACTCGCACATGCACACGTCGGTGATCACGTAAAACTCGGGATCATGCGCCTTGATGGCCTGAATCGCCTGCTGGATGATGCCGTCCTCGGCATATGCGCCCGTGCCTGCCTCGTCCTTGGTGTCCGGATTGCCGAACAGGATCACTGCCGGGATTCCGAGCGCCTTGAGTTCGTCGATCTCACCTGGCAGCTGGTCGAGGGAGATGTTGTAGACCCCCGGCATCGAAGAGACCTCGCGGCGAACGCCAACGCCGAACTCCACGAACAGCGGATAGATGAAGTCGTTCGCATCAAGCGACGTCTCGCGCACCATGGCGCGCAGCGTCTCGGTCCGCCGCAGGCGGCGCGGCCGGTACGTGGGGAACTGCATAGGAACCTCCGAGTGATCGGGTGCGGACACGCGGTCCGCGGGCACTGCTATTCGACGAATTCGTCGATCTTCACTGTTGCGAGAGGAAGCGAGGCGTCCTTGGGAGCCTTGGCGACCTTGTGGTCGACAAGCCGCCTGTAGGCAAGCGCGGCGTAGACGGCTGCAAAGCCGACGGCCGCCCAGAACAGGATCTGGGCCGCAACGAAGATCACGTTGCCCCAGGTCTGGAACCAGGTCAGGAACTCACCGGTGGTACCCGTCATCGAACGGCTCCCCTCGTCTGGTGCGGCGGCGCCGCACGCTCCTTCACGACCCTCCGACCTCTCGGCCGATGAAGCAGCCGAGGCGACCTGCACCTGCAGGCCGCCTCGACATCGCATCCAATGGTGGAGATGAGCGGGCTCGAACCGCCGACCTCTGCGTTGCGAACGCAGCGCTCTCCCAGCTGAGCTACATCCCCTTGTGCACGACCACCGAGGCGGTCAGCGCAAGTGTATACAATGCCGAGCGAATCGCTCTTTGTCAACGCTTACGGCCGCCGTTTGCGGCCGCCTTCTGGTGCTAGTCGACCTCGCAGCCGATGGGTGCATCGCCGACGAGCATATCGGCCTCCGCGCGATCCGCGAGGTCCGCGATATCGCCCAGTCCGATCTCCTCGTCGGTGAGGTAGCACGCCGGATCCGGGGCCCACAGATCGCCCGTGGCGGCCTCGGCACGCACGCGGAAGTTACCGCCGCAGATCTGCAGCCACTTGCACTCGGCGCAGCGACCCTTCACGTACGGCTTCTTGTCCTTCAGGCGCTTCATCATCTCGGACTGCTCGGTGTCGCCCGAGACATCCGTCCAGATCTCCGAGAACGGACGCTCGCGCACGTTGCCGAGCGAGAAGTGACGCCAGAACTGGTCGGCGTAGACCTCGCCGTTCCAGCTCACGCAACCGATGCCGTTGCCGGTTGAGTTGCCCTGGTTCCACTGCAGCAGCTGCAGCACGTCCTCGGCACGCTCCGGATCCTCTTTGAGCATCTCCATGTAGAGGAAGGGACCGTCGGCGTGGTTGTCCACGGTGAGCACCTCGGGCTCAAGGCCGTCGGCAAACATGGCCTTGGTCTCATCCATGATGAGGCGCACCGCCTTGCGCGTCTCCTCGTGGTCGAGGTCCTCTTTCATGAGCTCAGAACCGCGACCCGTGTAGACGAGGTGGTAGAAGCATGCGCGCGGGATGCCCTCTTCGCGCATGACCTTGAAGAGCTCGGGGATGTCCTGCCAGTTGCGCTTGTTGATCGTCATGCGCAGGCCGACCTTGATGCCGGCGGCCATCGAGTTGCGAATGCCTGCGATCGCCTTGTCGAAGCTGCCCGGAATGCCCCGGAAGCTGTCGTGGGTCTCTCGGCCACCGTCGAGCGAGACGCCCACGTAGCTCAAGCCGACCTCGGCGAACTGCTTCGCCTTCTCCTCGGTGATGAGCGTGCCGTTCGTGGAGATGACCACGCGCATGCCCTTGGACTTCGCGTAGTGCATGAGCTCGAGCAGGTCCTTGCGGATGGTCGGCTCGCCGCCCGAGAAGAGCAGCACCGGCGCGCCATACGCGGCCAGGTCATCGATCATGGCCTTGCCCTCTTCTGTGCTCATCTCACCGGGGTAGTTGCGATCCTCGGACTGCGCGTAGCAGTGCACGCACTTGAGGTTGCAGCGCTGCGTGCAGTTCCACACCACGACCGGCTTCTTGTCCGCCGAGAACTGCAGCAGTTCGCTCGGCAGCTGGCCAGAGTCGCGGTTGTAACGGAGCACATCACTGGGCTCGACGGCCCCGCAGTACAGCTTTGAGATTCCGATCATAGTTGTGCGGTCCTTTCACTCTCGCCGAATCCGGCGCTATTCGTCCTCGTCCACATCGACGCCGAAGTGCTTCGCGACAGCCGTCACGAGCCCCGGAATCGTATACTCCTCGGCCTCGACGCCGACCGTCAGACCGGCTTCGCGCGCCGTATCCGAGGTGATCGGGCCGATGGACGCCACAAGTGCGCCCTTCAGTGCATCAGCAAGGTCGATGCCTTCGGTGAGCGTGATGAAGTTCGCCACCGTCGAGGATGACGTGAACGTCACCGCATCGATGTCGCCGTCGCGCAAGCGATCCAGCACGCCGGGCTCGCCCTCTCCCACGATCGTGCGGTACACCGGAACCACATCCACGCGCGCACCGCGCTCCCGAAGTTTCTCGGGCAGCAGTTCGCGCGCTTCGAGCGCACGGGCGAGAAGCACATTGGTTCCGGCTCCCACGCCGCGCTCGCAAAGGCCTTCCAGCACGCCCTCGGCACGGTACTCGTCCGGCACGTAGTCGGGGCGAACGCCACGGGCGATGCACGCCGCAGCGGTTGCGGGACCGATAGCCGCGACGCGGAGACCGGCAAGCGCACGGGCGTCCTTGTCGGCGTACTCAAGGCGGTCGAAGAAGCGCTCGACACCGTTGACCGACGTGAGCACGAGCCACGAGTACAGTTCAAGGTTGCGGATCGCGTCATCGACCGGCTCGAAGCTCTCCGGGTCCACGACTTTGATGGCCGGGAACTCGAGCACTTCAGCGCCAAGGTCCTCCAGCGCATCCGTCAGAGCCGAGGCCTGCGCACGCGAACGCGTCACGACGACCGTCTTGCCGAAGAGCGGGCGGATGTCGAACCATGCGAGCTTCTCGCGCAGATTCACGACCTCGCCCACAACCGTGATGGCCGGTGCCTTGAAGCCGACCTCGGCCGCCTTCTGGGCGATAGTGGCCAGCGTGCCGACCAGGACCTCCTGCTTCGCGGTCGTTCCCCATCGCACGAGCGCGACCGGCGTGGTTGCCGGGCGGCCGTACTTGGTGAGGTTCTCCACGATGTTCGGAAGGTTCTTGATGCCCATGAAGAAGCACACGGTGCCCACGCCCTTGGCGAGGTGCTCCCAGTCGATGTCGCTCTCGGCCTTCGTGGGGTCCTCGTGGCCGGTGACGAACGCCATCTCGGTCGTGATGCCGCGGTGCGTCACGGGGATGCCCGCATACGCTGGCGCAGCGTAGCCGGAGCTGATGCCCGGCACGACCTCGAAACGGATGCCAGCATCGACGAGTGCAAGTGCCTCTTCGCCGCCGCGACCGAAGATGAACGGGTCACCGCCCTTGAGGCGCGCAACGGTCTTGCCGCCCTCTTCGAGCGCTTTCTGCACGATGACGGCGTTGATCTCGTCCTGCGTCACGTGCTGTGTGAAGCCCTTCTTGCCGACGTAGATGACTTCGGCGTCCTCACGGGCGTGCGCGAGGAATCGCGAGTTCGCGAGGTAGTCGTACACGATGACATCGGCCTCTGCAATGCACTTGAGGCCTTTGACCGTGATGAGCCCGGGATCGCCCGGACCGGCGCCTATGAGGTAAACAAGCGGACGACCCATCCGTCCTCCTTCTTCCGTGAATCGAGCGGCGCGTTCGGCCGCGGTTCGTCAGGTCTGGATCAGCGTGCTCACGCCGCCGTCGCCGGCAGCGCGTATCTCGGCCAGGATCTCCGAGGCGCCCATGTCGAGCATGCGGTCGACCATCGCCGCGCCGAGCATCTCCGGCTCGGCCATCGTGCCGCTCAGCGTGTGGCGCAGCAGCGTCATGCCGTCAAGCGAGCCCGCGAATGCGTCCATCGTGAGGCCGCCGTCGCCCGTGGGCGTGGCGTACGCACCGATCGGTACCTGGCAGCCACCCTCGAGCGAGCGCATGACGACCCGCTCGGCACTCACGCATGTGAAGGTGACGGCGTCGTTGATGGCGGCGCACACTTCCTGCATGAACGCGTCGTCCTCACGGATCTCGATGCCGATAGCACCTTGCCCGACTGCCGGCGTCATCTGAACGGGGTCGATGTAGTGCGTGATGCGGTCGGCCCAGCCCATGCGCGTGATACCCGCGCTTGCGAGGATGACAGCATCGACTTCGCCGTTCTCGGCCTTGCGCATGCGCGTGTCGAGATTGCCGCGCACGTCCACGATCTCCAGGTCCGGACGCAGCGCCTTCACCTGCGAGCGGCGCCGCAGCGACGACGTGCCCAGGCGCGCGCCCTGCGGCAGCGTGTCGAGGTTGTAGCCGGCGCCCGAGACGATCGCGTCACGCGGGTCGACCCGCGGCGGCATCGCGGCGATCACGAGGCCCTCGGGCAACTCGGTGGGAACATCCTTCATCGAGTGCACGCACAGATCCACGGTGCCCGCCATGAGCTCGATCTCAAGCTCCTTGGTGAACAGGCCCTTGCCGCCGACCTTCGCGAGCGGCACGTCAAGGATCTTGTCGCCTGTGGTCTTGATGATCTCGAGGCACACCGGAAGCCCGGTGATCTCTTCGACCTTCGCTTTGATGTACTCCGACTGCCAGAGCGCGAGCTTGCTGCCACGCGTCCCGATCGTCAGCCCTGTCCGCTCAGCACCCAAGCGAATCTCCCATCTCGTTCCCCGCGGTCTCAACGACATCCTTCGTGCGCCGGTTCAGCAAATCGCGCAGCCTGCCGTGGCCGCGTCCCTCGCTGTCGTCCAGCCCGTACAGATGCCGGGCCGTCTCGATGTACTCGTAGCCGTCCTTCGCCTCTGCGGCCTGCTTGAGCCGCTGCGTCGGGCCATGCAGCATCTTGTTCACGATCGCGCAGGTAAGCGCGTTGATGGTCTCGATATCCTTCTCCGAGAGGTTCCCGAGACGCTTGCACGCCTTCTCGAGTTCCGCCTGTCGGATCACGTCAGCACGCGCGCGGATGGCCGCGACGGTCGGCTGCACCTCGAGCGACTCGCGCCACCGCGCAAAAGCCGCGAACTCGTCCTCGATGATGACCTCCGCGCGCCGCGCCTCGCGCATGCGCTCCTCAAGGTTCGACTCCACCACACCGGAAAGATCATCGATGTCGTACAGGAAGACGTTGCTGAGGTCGTTCACAGCCGGCTCGATGTCACGTGGAACCGCGATGTCGATGAGGAACAGCGGCCGGCCGCCTCGTCCGCGCATCGACTTCGCCACGTGCTCCTTGGTGATCACGTAGTGCGTAGCCGCCGTGGACGAGATGACGATGTCGGCGTCGTGCATGCGCTCGTAAAGGTCGTCGTAGCGGATCGCTTCGCCGTTGAACCGCTCGGCAAGCTCCTGCGCCCGCTCGAACGTCCGATTCGCGACGAGCACGCTCTTCACGCCCTGGCTGACGAGATGCTTCGCAGTAAGCTCGCTCATCTTGCCGGCACCGAGCACGAGGATAGTGCGACCCTCGAGCGTGTCGAAGACCTTCTTGGCGAGTTCGATGGCGGCGTAACTGATCGAAACGGCGTTCTCGCCGATCTCTGTCTCGGTGCGCACGCGCTTGCCTACCTCGAAGCTCTGTCGGAAGAGCTTGTTGAAGACCTTGCCGGTCGCGCCGTTGTTGAGTGCGTGATCGTACGCCTCTTTCACCTGGCCGAGAATCTGCGCCTCGCCGATCACCATCGAGTCGAGCGAAGCGACAACCCGGAACAGATGCCGAACGACGCTCTCGCCGTGATTCAGATAGAGCGAACGCACCAGCTCGTGACGATCGAGAGAATGGTACTCGGTCATGAAGTCGATGACGGCGTCAACGCCCGCGTCGGCGCCAGCGGCGACCGCGTAGATCTCGGTACGGTTGCATGTGGAGATGATGACGGCTTCTGCGATCGCATCGCTCGAGGTGAGGCGCGCCAGAGCCTCCGCCTGCTTGTGCGCAGGGAAGGTCAGTCGCTCCCGGATCTCGATGGGCGCGGTCTTGTGACTCAGACCGACGAGGATCAGCTGCATCGGACTCGCTTCGCTGTTCTACGACCGAATGTCGTGTGGTGGGGCATGGGTCGCCCCCGCCGGTGCGGTGCGTTGTTGTTCAGGCAAGCAGGCCCGGCGGGGGCGGTGTAAAGCGATATAGAACGCACCATGTGCGCTTGCCTGAACGAATGCATCGTAGCACTTGAAAGAGGCCGCCAACAACGCGCATATGCCGTTTCACGACTCATCGGCGACCACCTTTCCCTTCTTCCGCACTGAAGCGACGTCGCTGTCGAAAACGGCGAAGAACAGCTCCGGCCAGATGCCCTTGAGCCTGTACAGCAAAGCGTTCGCCACTCCGGGAACGACGAGGTACTTGCCGCGCTCGACCGCGGCGACAAACTGCTCGGCCATCGAGGCCGGCGACACCGTCTTCGCGCCGCCGTTGATCTTCGCGGTCTCCGCGGGTTCCATGCTCACCTCGCGCGCGTACCCCGGCGTGTCGACGTTCGGCGGACACAGCACGGTGACCCCAACGCCATGCGGCTTGAGCTCGCTCCGCAGCACCTCGGCAAGGCCCATCACGCCGAACTTGGCCGGGCTGTACGCCGAGTAGCCATACACGCCGATGAAGCCGCCCATCGACGACACCATCGCGATATGGCCGCGCCCGCGCGCGATCATTCCGGGAGCGACGGCTCGCGCCGGGTACGTGACACCCAGAAGGTTGGTATCGATGTGTGCCTGGAACTCCTCGATAGGAAGCTCGGTGAACCGCATCGGCGTACAGAAGCCCGCACACGCCATGAGCACGTCGACCGGACCAAGCTCGGATTCAACGCGGCGCACCATGTCGGAGACGGCGTCGTAGTCCGAGACGTCGCAGGAGACTGCGAGAACCCTCTGCGAGCCATCGCGCCGAGCTGCCGAGACCGCCTCGCGTGCGGCTTCCAGCCGCTCGGGATCCCGCGCGACAACTGCTACATTCGCGCCGCGCGCGGCAAGCAGCTCGGCGGTCGCAAGCCCGATACCACTCGATCCTCCGGTGACGATCGCCGTGGTGCCGTCGACTCTCATGCCCGACCTCCCACGAACTCGTCATAGACCTCGTCGGCCGTCGGACGGGCACCCGCGCGGATGCGATCGAGCAGATCCGAGTCGGCGATCTGCTCGAAGATCGGCTTGCGAACGGCCTCTCCGCCGGGCACGCGCTCCATTACCAGCGCGCGTACCTCGCCGAGGAGGGTCACATACGTCTCCCACTCGGGACCCAGATGCTCCTGCACGTGCTTGCGCAGGCGCTTCGCGACCGTCGGGGCGGCACCGCCTGTGGAAATCGCCACCGAGAGGGTGCCTCGGCGCACGATTGACGGCACGATGAATGAGCAGAGCTCAGGGACGTCGACCACGTTCACGATGCAGCCGCGCTCTTCGGCCTCGGCATGGACCGCGCGATTCACTTCCTCGGAAGAGGTCGCGCTGACGGCGATGAACGCGCCTTCAAGATCGCCGCGTACGTAGCCGCGACGCTCAAGTTCGATTGCGCCTGATGCCGCCAGCTCTTCGATCGTAGGCGTGACCTCAGGCGACACGACTCGCACACGCGGGCCGTACTCGAGCAGCGTGACGACCTTGCGCTCCGCCACCCCGCCGCCGCCCACGATCACGGCGAGGCGCCCCGACAAGTCGAGGAACACGGGGTAATACGGCTTGGAGTAGTCAGGCACGAAGAATCCCTACAGTCCGAAGACGTGGAAGCCGGCGGGTACGGTGCGCGCAATGACGGCAAGTGTGGAGACGACCAACACGCCCGCAAGCGCAAGCCACGCTGTTGTTCGCGCCGATGCACGCTGCGTGTAGTGCAGCACGATATACGTGCCGAAGATGAGCCACACAAGGCCTGCCAACATGACACGCGGGTCTGCCCACCAGCCGGGCGGGTCGGTCTCGATTGCGCGGAACACGCCAAGGAGCAGACCGGCCGAGTACGCCGGATACGCGAACGCGATGGCTCGGCGCGTGAGGAGGTCGATATTCGCAAGCGACGGAAGCCGCTTGAAGAGCACGCTCGTGCGATGCCGTTTGAGCTGGGATTCCTGCATCAAGTACGCCAGCGCTGCGACCCCGGCGATGAAGAAGCCGGCATTCGCGAAGACGATGAGCGCGACATGGATCCCGATCTTCCAGTTCTCGACGAGCGGCGAAGCAGCACCGACCTTCACGGTCATCAGCTGCGATACGGCCATAAGCGCCACCGAGACGGGCACGAGCAGCGTCCCGTAGACCTTCACCTTGATGAGGTGCTCCATGACGAAGTACAGCAGTACGAGCGCCCAGGCGAGCAGTATCAGCGTGTTGGGACCGTTCAGGCTCGTGCCGTGCTCGGCAGACGAGCGCAGCCCGATTGACGCGGTATGGCACAGGAAGGCCGCCCCCGTGAGAAACGTCGCATACCAGGAGTACGCGGCACGCTTGCTCAGGAAGAAATACGCGTACAGCACCGTCGCCGCAACGTACATGACGGTTGCGAACCAGAAGAGTATGACGGCGACTTGAGCCAACGCGGTGCCTCCTCGGCGGTCAGACTAGGACTTGGCGCGACGCTCGACGGACTCCTCAAGCACACGAAGCTCCTTCTCGAGCCGACCGATGCGGCCGAACACCATATACACGAAGCCGAGCAGTCCGACCCAGATAAGGCCGTACGCCCCGATGATGTACGGAGCCTGCGGGATAACAGCGGCGTAAAGATCCATCATGGCTAGTCTCCGATCTCGATCTTGAGCGCCTCGAGGCGCTCTTTGAGCTCTTCTTCACGCAGGCGAAGCTGGTAGAACGCATAGCCGAGCATGAGCATCCCGACCTGCGCGACAATGAACGTGATGAGCATGCTCGTCTCAAGCCCGGAACTCTCCCCGCCGCCGAAGACAATCGGGTGGATCGAGTTGAGCCAGCGGGTGATGAAGAACGAGATGGGTGCGTCGATGAACGCCAGTATCCCGAAGGCCGAGGCGTACACCGCGCGCTTCTCCTCGTCCTCAACCGAGTTGCGCAGCACGAAGTACGCGATGACGAGCAGCGTGAGGATGAAGTACGTCGTAAGCCGCGGCTCCCACTGCCACCAGACGCCCCACTCGACGCGCGTCCACAGGATGCCTGTGGCCATCGTGAGAAGCACGAAGAAGAGCGTGACCTCCGTGGCGATGCGGGCCTTGGTGTCGTAGATGCGCTGCCTGGTCATGAGGAACCGGACGCCGTAGTACGCCGTGAAGATGAAGACGAGGAACGATGCTTCGGCGACCGGCACATGGAAGTAGAAGATCTTCTGTGCGAAGTCCACGCGTCCGTCGGGATACGACGTCCCGGGCGCCCAGAAGAACGCCATGAAGAACGCCGCCGTGGTCAATACACCACCCAGTCCGAGCATGATCTCGGCAAGCGGGTTTCGCTTCACCGTCCGCTCCCTTCTTGCTGTGTCAGACACCGATAACGAACTCATAGAGTGCGTATGCGATGGCCACCATTATGACATCGAAGGCCGCTACCCAGGCCATGTACAACCAGAACGTCTCGACGGTACCCGGACCACCGATGACCGCGGCGAATGTGGCGCCAACGGCCGCGCGAAGCAGGGGGTACATGATCGGCACGAACAGCACCGCAAGCATCACGTCTTTACCCTTGGTGTTCACCGTCATGGTCGCCAGAAGCGTGCCCACGCCTGATATGCCTATTGACGCGCCAAGCAACACGATGCCGACGAGCCAGACGGGGTTTCCGAAGCCTTCGCGCCCCTGCAGGAACAGGAATGAGAAGACCGGCAGTGACAAGAGCTCGACGACCATCAAGAAGATCAGGTTGCCGGCGAACTTCGCGAAGAAGATGACCGGACGATCCACAGGAGAGAGCAGCAGCGCGTCGATGCAACCCTGGTCCTTCTCGTGTACGAACGAGCGGTTGAGACCGAGCATCGACATGAAGATGAAGGCAACCCAGATGAGCCCCGGCATGACGAGTCGGACATCGAAGCTGTCTCCCGCCTCGGCAAGAGCGATCTGGTAGACAACCATCGTGAGCAGCGCGTACAGGCCCATCGAGGTGATCATCTCTTTGGTCCGGAGCTCCATGACGAGATCCTTGCGCAGAATCGCTTTGAACTGGCGCCAGCTGTTGGACTTCGCCATCTACGCCACCCCCGTGCCAACGGTGGCGCGGTACGTCTGGCGGAACTGCTCAACGTCGATGTCTTCGCGATTCTCGAACAGCACGACCTTGCCGTTGGCCAGAATGAGCGCGTGCGAGCACAGCTCAAGGCCCTTATCAAGATCGTGGCTGATCATGACGAACGTATGGTCTCCGCGGATCTGCGCGATGAGTCCATCGAGGATATCGACCGCGTGCGGATCAAGACCCGAGTACGGCTCATCAAGGAAGAGCACATCAGGCTTATGGAGAAGCGCGCGCGCGATGGAGAGACGCTGAAGCATCCCGCGCGAGAACGTGCTGACGACATCCAGCCGACGATGGTCGAGTTCGACGTCGCCCAGGAGCTCACGAACGCGACCCTTCGGGTCGTCGAGGCCATACATCTCGGCGAAGAAGAGCAGGTTCTCCTCGGCGGTCAGATCGGAGTAGAGCAGCGGATTGTGGCTGATGAGGCCGATGCGATGCCGTAGTTCGACCGCCTCGCTCACCACATCACAGCCAAGCACGCTCGCCGAACCCTTGCTCGGGTTCAACAGCGTGGTCAGCACCTTCACCAGCGTCGTCTTGCCGGCTCCGTTCGGGCCGAAGATGCTCAGAAATGCGCCTTGCGGCAGCTCGAAGCTCACGTCGTTCAGGGCCTTGCGTACGCCGAAGGCCCGGGTGAGTCCCCGGACCTGAACGGCGAGATCGTTCATGGGAGTCTCCCCCATCAGCTACGCGGCCCGCGGCTGACGCTTCGGCCACATAGCCAGACCGCTGCCGAGGATGGTGACGATGAAGCCTGCCCACACCCACCACTGCATCGGGAAGAACTTGATGGTGACCACCGCGTTGCCCGACTGATCGAGACCGTTGAACGATACGAAGATGTCCTTGAGCGGCTGCTGGATAAGGGCCACCTTCATCGTTGCCCCACTGTCTTGCAGGTTCGGGTAGACGATCCGCGGCTTCACGGTACCTGCCGGCTTGCCGTTGCGAAGGACATTCAGCGTAGCGGTTACAACAGCATCGCCGTTGGCCGCAGGGACCTCCTTGATGCTGTCGAACGTGAACGTGTACGTTCCTGTCTCGACTGCCGCGCCGGGCGTCTGCGGAATCGCTGGTTCGTATGTCTTGACGTACATCGTCGAGCCGATAAGGCCGACCAGGATGATGCCCATGCCAAGGTGCGTAAGGTATCCGCCGGACTGCGTGCGTGCCTTGGTCAGGATTCGGTACAGCGCCGTGCCGAAGCCCTCGCCCTTCGCCGCCGCGCGCTTGCGCGCCCCGTCGATGAAGAGATAAATGGGCAGTGCAATCGCGAGTGAGGCCGTGAGCAATCCGATGAGCGCCGTCGCGTGATGCAGCGCCGGGATACCGCTCTCGAACGTGTAGTACGGCATCATGGCGAGCGCCCAGATCGCGATGAGACCCGAGGCGATTGCCGCCGCACCGACAAGCGGCCACTTGGCCTTCTGCCAGAACGCGTTCCAGCCTGCACCGCCCCATGACAGGATCGGGCACACGGACATCACAAGGATGTAGAAGATGCCGAGGGGACGCGCAAGCGCATTGAACGTGGAGGGTCCGTAGGTCATCCCGCCACCAGGCATCCACTTCGGGAACGCCTGCGCCATCGTGAGGTACGCCACCAGGATCGCGGCGATGAGCATGATCACGTTGTTGAAGTAGTACGAACCTTCCTTGGAGAAGATCCGCTCGAACGAATCGTTGCCCTTGAGCTTGTCCCAACGAAGGGCCACGCCGATGCCGGTGACAACCAACGTGCCAACCATCATCGTCAGGAAGAGCCAGAATGAGAGCGAGTCTTCCTGGAACGTGTGGACCGAGCTCACAACACCTGAGCGCGTGATGAATGTGCCAAGAAGCACCAGGACGAAGGTGAACGCGGCCATGATTATCGTCCATGCCTTGAATCCGCCGCGCTTGCGGTAGACCGTCATTGAGTGCATGAGGCCGACGCCGGTCAACCACGGCAGAATCGACGCGTTCTCCACCGGATCCCATGCCCAGTAACCGCCGAAGGCGAGTTCGATGTACGCCCAAATGGCACCAAGGCCGATGCCGATTCCGAGCATCAGCCACGCAAAGACAGTGATGCGGTCAGAGAGCTCGACCCAGCGCTTCGAGGTGTCGCCCGTGAGGAGCGCCGCCATAGCGAAGGCGAACGGGACAGTGAGGCCGGCGTAGCCGATGAACAGCGTCGGCGGATGCGCGACCATCGCCCACGTTTGGAGCAACGGGCTCATCGCCGCTTCGATCAGCAGCTTGCCGCTGGCATCGAGGTACTGAGGCGGCAACAGCCCGAACGGGTTGTTCAAGGGGATGAACAGCGCCGAGAGGAAGAACATCTGCACGAAGTTCAGGATCCCAAGTGCGGCTGTCGCAATGCGCTCTCCCTTGGCCAGGAAGCGGATCGCCACCCATCCCGCGAACCCGGCAAGCAGCCACTCCCAGAACAGGAGCGACCCCTCGCGACCGGCCCACACGCCGCTTAGGCGATAGAGCCAGGCCCAGGGCCCGACGGTCGTCGGATGGTTGTATGCGACGTACTGCAAGCTGAAGTTCTCACCAAGGAACGCCGAGGCGAGAAGCAGCACCGCGAGCGAAGTGAACGCAAGCGTCGCTATCGATAGGTAGTGTCCGGCCTTGCGGACACCCTCGTTGCCACCCGGAAGCGAGGCGAAGGCAAGCGCGCCGATCGACGCTATCGCCGAGATGCTTGCCATCACGAGGAGGCCGTTACCGAGAACCTGCAGATCCATACTGGCTCCGTTCGCCCGCGTGCAACGTCGCGCGTCGCACCGTTGTCAGAGGATTGCTACTTCTGCGCCTCGTCGAGGGCAAGATCCGTGGCGTTGAACACGCCGTTGTCCTCAAGCGAGCCGGTGATTACCACCTTGGCACCGTCCTCAACACCCTGCGGCAGCGCGCCGTCGAATGCGACCGGAACGCTCTCGCCACCAACGGCGAGTGTGCCGACGACGAACCGCTCGGCTGTGCCGGCGGGCTTGATGCTTCCGTTCACCACGTAGCCGGTGATCTTCACGGTCGCGGCGCCCAGCGTGCTCTTGAGCAGTGCATCTACGCTCAGCGCATCAGTCGCCGAAGCGTACTTCGACGGGCACTGGGTGATGAGCGTCTTCGCTGTGACAGAACCGTCTTCGTTCACGATGCCGGTCACGATAGCCGTGGTGCCGTCTCCGAACGCGCTCGGGACCGGTCGGTCCCAGACGATCTTGAGACCCTCGAGGTTCGGGTCGGTCTTGTCACCGATGGAGAAGACGAACGGCGACGCGCCCGGCGTCCACGAGCCCTTCACGACCGGACCCTCTACTTGCACCTGTTTGCCGACGAGCGTGGCGTCCGAGCGGATATCCGAGATGCTCTTCTTGTACGCACCGCCAAGCCCGGTCACGGTCGTTCCGAAGACCAGTGCACCGACGACGATGAGAACGATCACAGTCACACCGATGAGGCGTTGCCTTGCGCGCTTGTTCACGTCTTCACTCCCTCGCGCGCAAGAGCGCGCAGAAACCCGGCATCATTTCTTCTCGAGTGAGCGCCCACGAGCCATCACAGCCCGGGCGGAGATACACCGCCTGCGTCACCTGCTTACCTGAACACTCGGATAGTACCACGCAACACACCGTCGCATGAACTATGAAAACCCTCATGAACAAGAGCAAACCCTATGCCGAGCACCCCGAGCGGCGCGCTAGGCGTTTCGGCCGTATATGATCATGAGCCCACGAAGCGTCAGGTCTGGTTCAACGTACGCTATGGTCTCGCAGAGCGGCGCCATGCGCTCGGCCAGCCCGCCCGTAGCGACGACCGTGCACTCCGCGCCCAACTCCGACCACGCGCGCCGTGTGAGCCCATCGACCATGGCGGCCTCACCGAGCATGAGGCCCGCCTGCACCGACTCCCGCGTGTTCGTGCCAATGACCTTCGTCGGCGGCTCGAGGTCGACTTTCGCCAGCCGCGCAGCACGCGAGAAGAGCGCCTCGGCACTGGTCTCAACACCGGGTGCTATAGCTCCACCAAGATACGCACCACTGGCGTCGATGACGTCGAGAGTCGTGGCCGTTCCAAAGTCGACCACGATGACCGGGCCACCGTACGCGTCGAACGCGGCGACGCCGTTCACGATGCGATCAGCCCCGACCTCGTGGGGGTTGTCGTAGCGGATCGGCATGCCCGTCTTGAGTCCGGGCCCGACCACCATCGGCGACACACCGGTGGCACGCAGCGCCATCTCCTCGTAGTGACCGGTGAGCGTCGGCACCACCGAGGAGAGCACCAGGCGCTCGATGTCGCTCCAGCCCAGGTCGTCCAGGGCAAGCAGGCCGCCGATCTTCACCCTGAGCTCGTCGGCGGTGAGCGTGGCGTCCGTGGCGACACGCCAGTGACCGTGCAGCCGCTCGTCCTCGAACAGCCCAAGCACCGTCTGTGTGTTGCCCACATCCACGGCGAGGATCATCGCCGACTCCCTTCGTCGGTCCCGCATGATGCCGGGACGCTCGTATCAGGCACGCGTCGCGCTGCTGACGGCTCGTCAACGCGGACGAACACCAGGTAACGCGGTGTTATCATCGCATCGTTCCAAGAATACCTTCTGGCACTGGAGGCGACCGATGACCACTGCGCGCATCCTCGTCGTAGACGACGAAGACTCAATCCTGCAGTTCGTATCGTACAACCTTCGCAAGGAAGGGTACGAAGTAACCTGCGCAAAGGACGGCGACGAGGCGCTCGCTTTCGCCGCGACAGACAGGTTCGATCTGGTCATCCTCGACATCATGCTGCCTGGCACCGACGGCTACGAGGTATGCCGGAAGCTCAGGGCGATCGGTGATGTACCTGTGCTGTTCCTCTCGGCACGGGACACGGAGCTTGATAAGGTCGTGGGCCTCGAACTCGGCGGCGACGATTACCTCTCCAAGCCGTTCGGAATCCGCGAGTTGCAGGCACGCGTGAAGGCGCTCCTGAGGCGCTCGGCAGGCAAGGGCACGGGCGTCGGGACGATCGAAGGCGTGCCTATCGATGCCGCCGGTATCCACCTCGACGAAGCGGCGCATGAAGCTACCTTCGGGGAGACGCTCATCGACCTCACACCTCGTGAGTTCGAGCTGCTGGCGTGCCTCATCCGCCATGCAGGCAAGGTGCTCTCGCGCGAGCAGCTGCTTCGCGAGGCGTGGGGATGGCAGTACCTCGTGGAGACCAAGACCGTCGACACGCACGTGAAGCGCCTGCGCGACAAGCTGACTCAGGCGGGCGCCGACCCGGCGATCGTCGAGACCGTTCGCGGGTACGGCTACCGCATCTCGGCATAGCGCGGAGCGATGCGCGCCACCTCGATACGCACACGCCTGCTCGCAGCGTTCCTGATCGTCGCGGTCGTCGCTGCGGCGGGCCTCTCCTTCTACTTCCTCAAGGAGCTGGAAGGGTTCGCGCTCCGCAAGCTCGAAGAGCGTCTGCACACACAGGCGCGCGTACTCGCGGCTGTGGCGTCCACAACGTACCTGGACGGCACCGGGAGCTTCTCGGCAAGCGATGCGCGGCAGCTTCAGGCGGCGCTCGACCTGGCGACACCGTATGCGGCATCCAGAATGCGCGTACTTGATGTCGAAGGAACCGCGATCGCCGACACGACACCCGATGATGTGGGCGATCCCTACGGCGACCGCATCGAGGTGAAGCGCGCCCTCGCGGGCGAGTACGGCGCAGCGACCCGTATCACGGAACTCGGACGCGTCGCGCTCTATGTGGCGGTGCCGGTGGAGCGAAACGGGCAGGTCCGTGGCGCGGTCTACGCGTCATCGACGACATTCTCGATCGTCACGCTGCTGGGGGACTACCGAACGCGCCTGATCATCGTCATCGCACTCTTCATCGTGGTCACGCTCGTACTCACTGAACTCCTATCACGCTGGCTGTCCCGTCCTCTGCAGAGCCTCTCCGCGACCGCCACAGCGTTCGCGGGAGGCGACCACGCGGTGCGCGCCACACCGAGCGGTTCGCGCGAGACGCGCATGCTCGCCTCGGCATTCAACGCGATGGGCGACGAGGTCGACAACGTCGTGACCGAGCTCAAACAAGAAGAACGACGCAAGAGCCGCTTCGTTTCCGACGTGAGCCACGAGCTGCGCACGCCGCTCACAGCGATCAGGGGCACCGCCGAGACGCTGCTTGAGGGCGACGTGCCGGAGCACGACGAGCGGCAGTTCCTGGAGACGATCATCCGTGAGGCGGACCGCCTCACTCGACTCGCCAATGATCTGCTCACCCTCCAGCGAATCGAAGGCGCCACGGGCGAGCTCCCGCTGCGCCGCATCAAGCTGCGAGAGACCGCCGAGCGCGCAGTCGGGGCCCTTGGAGCCCTTACCGACGCACGCGGCGTGCAGATCTCGATCGTCGGCGAAGCGCCCACGGTGCTCGGCGACGTCGACCGCCTGCAACAGGTGATCGCGAACCTCGTAGACAACGCCTCACGCATGACGGGCGCTGGCGGCCGCGTGACCGTGCAGCTTGGCCGGGACGGCGACTTCGCGGTCCTAAGCGTGCTCGATGAAGGTCCGGGCATTCCCGAGGACGCGCTCCCGCACCTCTTTGAGCGCTTCTACCGGGCCCAGGCAAGCCGCGATCGCTCGACCGGCGGCGCCGGACTTGGGCTCGCGATCGTAAGCGCGATCGTGCGTGCGCACGCGGGAACAATCACGGCTTCGAACAGACCGGAGGGCGGGAGCGCCTTCACGATGAAGCTTCCGGTCATCGCCGACTAACGAGTGCGCCCGTTTCGGCACCGCTTCGGTCACCCGCCGTCATCTCTCCTCCACCGTGCCGTGAACTTCGAGTTGCACACTGAGACAGACAGCATCGATCACTGGAGGGGACCGCCATGACCGTTCTGCGCCTCATCGCTATCGCACTTATCTTCATGCTTGCGGCAGGAGCCTGGTTCGTGCTCGCGGGCACCGTCGACTACCGCACCAACAACTCGGGCGAAGCGCTCAGCATGCAAGTCGAGGGCCTGTGGGGCGGGCCTCAGGCGCAGCTTGCCCCCACGTTCATCGCCGAGGCGGGCGGCAAGCGCAACGAACTCGACCTGCTCGGAAGCGACATCAAAGCCGACTTCAAGCTCGACCAGCGCCGCAAGGGACTGCTGTGGTACGCAACGTACACGGTCGACTTCAGCGGCGAGTATCGCGTCAAGAACACGTCAAGCACGCCAGCGACGGCGACATTCGCGCTCGAGTTCCCCTCACCCGAAGGACAGTACGACGGCTTCACCGTGAGCGTGGACGGCAAGCCGGTGCCCGTCACCTACGGCAGCGGATCGGCCTCTGCAACATTCAGGATGCCTGCCGGGGCTTCGGCCGCGATCACGACTGGCTATCACACGCAGGGGCTCGACAGTTGGAGCTATGTGCCGGTGCGCGACGGCGTAGGAGTCGTGAAGGACTTCACGCTCACCATGAACACCGACTTCACGAAGGTCGACTTCCCCGACAGCGCAGTCTCCCCCACCAACCCCATTGCCGAGGAGAACGGCCACAAGACGCTGACGTGGCAGTACGAGAACCTCGTGAGCGGGCGGCCCATCACGCTCACGATGCCGAAGCCGATGAACCCCGGACCGCTCGCAACACGCATCTCGATGTTCGCGCCGGTCTCACTGCTCTTCTTCTTCGCGGGGCTCGTGCTTCTGACCGCGACGAAGGGAATCCGCCTTCACCCGATCAACTACGGCTTCTTGGCAGCAGGTTTCTTCGCGTTCCACTTGCTCTTCGCGTACCTGGTCGACCGCGTGAACATCAACGTGTCGTTCCTCATAGCCGCGGCGGCATCGGTCGCCCTCTGCGTGGGGTACCTCTGGATGGTGCTCGGCGCTGGCAGAACACTGGTGGAAATCGCTCTGAGCCAGTTTGTCTTCCTGGTCCTGTTCAGCTACAGCTTCTTCTTCGAAGGACTCACCGGACTTGCCGTGACCATCGGCTCTGTTATCACACTCGGCTACTTCATGGCGAAGACAGCCCATGTGGATTGGGAGACGGTCTTCAGCAAGCCGAAGGGCGTTCCGGCAGGCGAGCCGTTCAGCAGCGGTCGAGCGTAATCTCAGTACGGTCGGGCGCTATCTGCCCAAGCAACTCCGCGGTGTCGGGGTGGCAGGTGAACAGCACGATCTGGCGTTCGCGCGCAAGATCGGCCACCGCCACCGCGGCACCGCGGCGGCGCTCCGGGTCCAGGTTCACGAGCACGTCATCCATGAGAATCGGAAGGCCGGGACCCACGTCCTCGAGTTGCGAGACAAGGCCAAGCCGAAGGGCAAGGTAGAGTGCCTCGGCGGTACCCCGCGAGAGCTGCGTACTCGCCTTGGCAGCAGAGTGATCGTCGAACACCTCAAGCCGGTTGCTCCCAAGCGGGACGCTGAGACCCACATACCGCTCGCCGGTCAGTGTGCGGAAGATCTCCTCGGCACGCTTCACTACCTCCGGCTGGCGTTCACGTTCGTATCGTTCCTGGGCCTTACCGACCATTCGGGCGGCAGTCGCGGTCACGAGATAGCGATCGACGGCCTCGGCAAGGCGCTCACGCGCCGACGCTTCACTCAAGCGCAACTGCGCGCCGCGGTCCTCGGTGCCAAGTGTGTCGAGCGTCCCCTGCAGCCGTGAACGCTCCGCCGCGATCTCATCGTAGATGGCATCCGCATCGCGGGATTCTGCCTCGGCGAGCGCAAGTTGTTCGCGCAGCGCGCCCAGAGACCCGCCCTCCTCGAGACCCCGCTCGACGAGAATCGCGCGCGCCTCATCATTGCTGCGCGCATGACGCGCTTCAGCGGCCTTGATACGTACAGTGAGATCCTGTACCGCATCCGAATGCTGTGTATGACGCACGCCCGCTGCGCGCGCGGACGCGAGCGCATCCTTTAGCCGCACAACAAGTCCGGACACGGCGTCAGGATCGACGGCTTCGGGAGCGCCAATCGCGACAGCAGCGGCCGCAGTCACCCGAGCCGAAAAGACGTCGACGCGGACCTGCAGCGCTCCAAGCGTCTCCCGCTTCGCCTGAACCTCACCGGATGCCCTGCGAGCGTCACGAACGCGCGTGAGAATCTGGGCAGCCGCCGCTGGCGTGGTGCCTGCAGGGAGGCCGGCCTCGGCCATACGCTTCGCGAACAGCGCCTGCCGCGTCGTGTACGTGTCGGCGGCGAGTTTGGCGTCCGAGGACGCGACGTCGGCGGCACCGCGAGTCTCTTCGGCGACCCGCCACGCCGAGCGAGCCGCATCGAGTGCGCGACGAACCCGGAACGTGTCGGCTCCGGCAGCGATGGGAGCGATCGCACCGCGACGACCGCCGAAGAAGCCGCGCGCGACGAAGAACGCGCCAACGACCACGCTTATGGCGCCGATGATCGCCGCCACCGATTCGCCGAGGATGAGCCCCGCCACAAGAGATGCGATTCCAGCGACGAGGATGAAGATAGCCGGAACATCGACGCGCCCGCGGGCACCGCCCGACTCGCCGGACTCGATGGCATCGAGCTCCGACGCGATCGCGTCGAGAGCGCGTCCGGCATCGGGACCGGGAGCGACGCCAAGCGCCTCGAACGCTGCGGGAAGCGCCGCCTCGGCCTTCGCCGCGATCCCACCGAGGCGGTCCGCCTCGCGGATGCGCGCATCCTGATCAGCCTCAAGTCGTCGAAGGTCATCGCGCGCCTCTTCGACTGCAACCAGGAGTTCGGGGCCCGCGTCGAGCGCGAGTGCACGATCCGGTGACAGACCGGTCTCAGCAAGCGACGCATCGAGTGCGCGCTCGGCTGCGGAAAGCTCGGCTGCGGCTTCGCGAAGTGCTGCAAGGTTCTGCGCGAACGCCGATGCGTCGCCCGCAAGCGCATCGATCTCGAGAGCCGAATCCATGATGCCGGCG
>CAZGNF010000003.1:0-3871 GCA_964527045.1 uncultured Coriobacteriaceae bacterium
CTTCCGTGAAGGAAACAGCCTGACCCTCGTCGAGGGTCTTGAAGCCCTCGCTCTGGATCTCGGAGAAGTGAACGAACAGATCGTCGCCACCCTCGCGCTCGATGAAGCCATAACCCTTGTCAGCGTTGAACCACTTGACTTTACCTTCTGCCATGCAAATCCATCCTCTCGCCCCAGTGTCGGGGCAAAACAAAACGACGTGACTTCCGCTAGAAATGCGGTGTGTCACGTCGCAATCCTACGGACCTCTGTGGTCCGCCTGCTGGGGAGTATAGCACGTTGTGCGGCAAACTGCAGCAATTGGGCATTCATTCCCTAGTAGCCACGCCGGATGCCCGTGCGGCCCCGCCAGGAAGTAAGCTGTTCTGGAGCGTCCAGAGATGAGGAGCGCACGGTGAGCGAACAGAGCATCAGCCTTCGAGGGGTCACGAAGATCTACGGCGAGGGCGACACCGCTGTGGAGGCGCTCAGCGACATCACGCTCGACATACCGGCCGGCGAGTTCGTCGTCCTGCTCGGACCCAGCGGCTCGGGCAAGACCACGCTGCTCAACCTTATCGGCGCGCTTGAGGCGCCAAGCTCCGGCTCGCTTGAGGTCTTCGGCCAGCAGCTGGCCGACCTCGACGAGGACACCAGGACCGCGTATCGCCTAAACACCATCGGTTTCGTGTTCCAGTTCTACAACCTGGTGCCCACCCTCACAGCCGCCGAGAACGTCGCGCTGCTCGCTGAGCTCACCGGGCCGGACGTGGAGGAGCGTACGCACGACGTCCTCGATCGTGTCGGCCTTGGGAAGCGGATCGACCACTTCCCCGCGCAACTCTCCGGCGGAGAGCAGCAGCGCGTGGCCATCGCTCGCGGTCTCGTGAAAGGTCCTGAGTTGCTCCTGTGCGACGAGCCGACCGGATCGCTCGACGTGGAGACAGGCAAACAGGTGCTCGGCGTACTGCATGACATCGCCGAGGAAACCGGCCGAACCGTCCTCATCGTCACGCATAACGCTGTCATCGCGCGGATGGCCGACAGGGTCATCCGCCTGAGAGACGGCCGGGTCATCGAGGTCACGCACAACGACGCTCCAGTCTCGGCGGAGGATCTTGAATGGTGAGACAGCTCGCCCTCAAGCGTAGGCGGGACCTCTCCCGACGACGTTGGCAGTACATCGCGGTGGGAACGACGCTGTTTCTCGGCGTGATGCTCTTCGCGTCCTCCTACGACGCGTACCGCAACCTTGATGCGTCGTACCGCAACACGTATCAGAAGCTCGAGTTCGCCGATATGACCGTGACGGGGGCAGACGCCGCCTTCGTCGGGCAGGTGCGCGACCTCGCAGGAGTGGCAGCGGTCACCTCGCGAGAGCAAGCAGACATCCCGTTCCGGGTAACCGGCGACCGAACGTTCGTTGGCCGTCTCGTCGGCATGCCGAGAGGGTCCCAGCCTGCAGTGAACCGGCTTGAGATGAGCAGCGGCGAGTACTTCGGGGCGTCGCACGATACCGTCGCGATCGCCGAGGCGCACATGGCCAAGACGTTCGCACTGCAATCCGGTGACCCGGTGCGGTACTTCAATGGGTCGGCATGGCGAACCATCAACGTCGATGGTGTCGCCGTCTCGCCCGAGTACCTGTGGCCGGCGCGTAGCGCGCAGGACGTGATCACGGACCCTAACGACTTCGGCGTCCTGTTCGTACCGAGCGCGCTCGTCGAGGCGCTCCCCGAGGCCATGCGCGAACAACAAGTGCTGATCCGCTACAAGCCGGGCGCTGATCGGACCGCGCTTGACGCGCAGATCAAGTCACTCGCCACCCGTGCAGACGCCGACTCTGTGGTAACGCAGGCGGATCAGCCGTCCAACAAGGCGCTCCAGCTCGACGTGCTCGGATTCCAGCAGATGGCCGTGGCGTTCCCGGTGCTGTTCCTGTTCGCGGCGGGCATGGCGACGTACACACTGCTGATGCGCCTCGTCTATGCAGAGCGTGAGATCATCGGCACACTGAGGGCTAACGGGCTGTCGCGTTGGCAGATCGAGCAACACTACCTGTCATACGGACTGCTGCTCGGACTCATCGCGGGCGTTCTTGGGGTGGCGCTCGGGCTGCCGCTGGGATGGGCGCTCACCGCCGAGTACACAGCCGAGCTTGGCATACCGGACACGATCCGGGCCTTCCATCCGATCACCCCCGTCATCGGCATCCTCTTCGGCGTCGTCGCGGGCGTACTTGCATCCCTCGTGCCTGCGCGGGCGGCCGCGTCGCTCGACCCTGCGGTGGCGATGCGCGGTGCAGTCCCGGTTGGCGGCGGGCGTCGGAGCCTGTTGGAGCGCGTGCTACCGCCGGTGCGACGTCTGCCGGCCAGGTGGCGAATGGTGCTCCGGGGCGTCAGTCGAAACCCCCGACGAAGCCTGTCAACGGTGCTTGGCGTGATACTCGCACTCGTGCTGCTTCTCTCGGCATGGGGACTCATCGACACGCTTGAGATACTGCTGAATCGCCAATTCACCGAAGTCGACCTGCAGGACGCTACGGTGATTTACGAGGGTCCGGTCTCGCAGACCACGGTGCATCAGGCGGAATCCGTGAAGGGGGTCGCGTCGGCCGAGATCGTGCAGGCCCTTGGCGTCACGGTGCGGGTGCCGGGCGACCAATACGCGACACAACTGATGGCCTTCAGCCGCGGCACCCGGATGCACGGCTTCACGGTCGGACTGCCGTATGAGGGGGTGCTGCTCGGCAAGGCACTGCGCGCGCGCCTCGGCGTTGATGTCGGCGATACCGTCCGATTGTCGTTCGGGGCGCTCCATACGACTGTTGACGCACGAGTAGCCGGCTTCGTCGATGAGCCCCTCGGCACCTTCGTATACGCATCGAAGACGGTGCTGCAGGACCTGCTCGCCAAGGCCCGCCCGACGGTTGGAACCACACGGATCGAGGCACCCGACATCTCGGTTGTCATGGTTCGCCTGAAGCCGGGCGCCGGGGCCACCGAGGTGCTTCCCACGCTGCAATCGATCGACGGTGTCGCCACCGTCTCCGATGCACGCGCGCTCTACCGCACCGTCCAGCAGTACATGGGACTCTTCTACCTGTTTGTCGGCATGATGCTGGCGTTCGGCAGCGTGATGGCGTTCGCCCTGGTGTTCAACACGATGTCGGTCAACCTCGCAGAACGCTCCGCCGAGCTTGCGACCATGCGTGCCAACGGCCTCTCAAGGCGACAGGCCGGCGCGTTGCTCGTGGGTGAGAACATGCTGCTTACCATACTCGCGATCCCACCGGGCCTGCTCGCGGGCTACGTCGCCGCCAAGGCGCTGATGGCCACCTACAGCAGCGACTTCTTCGACTACAGCCTGCACATGCGTCCAACGACGTTCGCCCTGGCGGCACTCGCGATGATCGCCGTGAGCATCGTCTCGCTGATCCCCGGCGTGCGCGCGGCAGGACGGCTCGACATAGCAACGCTCGTCCGCGAACGGTCACTCTAGCCCGCGCGCGCTCATTCCGTGGCCGGATCTTGCGAGAGCGCCTCGCAGGGATCGCCCACCCACTCACCCGTCTCAAGATCGTGTGAGATAACCGTCATATGGTCCGGCCAGATTGATTCACCTGGATTGCGGCGCGCGATGAGAACGAGGTAGATATCGAAACCCATGGGGTCCGTGGCGTCGAGCCACGCTCCCATGACCACGGCTTTCGGCCCCGGCTTGAGCGGTATGTACGTGCGTGCAAACGCCTCGACGTCGTAGTTCTTCCCGTTGCGGGGATCCGGTGTCCGGCCGATCGCGTGGCGGAAGAACGTGTCATTCGTCTGCCAGTCGGCGTTGACTGTCTCGAGCGGCTGCAACGGCCAGTCGCCTTCGGCTCCCGTCTCGAAAT
>CAZGNF010000003.1:3881-20417 GCA_964527045.1 uncultured Coriobacteriaceae bacterium
AAATACCGGACGTCGATTCGAAGCTCTGGAATCGTCTTGTGCTGCAGGATGAAGCCCTGGCGGGTGGAGTCGATGATCGTGTAGTCGGGATAGTCCGCCTCGGCGATCGGACGGAGCTCCGACAGCGTGCTGGCACTGTCGGCAAACACCTTGTAGACGAAGTAGGCGCCAGTCGCGCCGGCTCCGAGCACCAGCACAAGGAGCCCGACGATTAGCGCGATCACCCACTTGGGGACACCGGACTTGCGTGTCTCGGGTGCGTAGTTGAGCGGCACCGTCACGGGTTGTTCGGGCGCGGCGTTCTGCTCCATCTCTTGGTTCACGACTCCCCCAGTTCTTTTGACAGCAAGAATGACAAACGGATCACGCGCGCTCTTCCGGCACGAAAACCACGTCGAAGCGCTCGCAGACAACGGGCATGTCAGAAGAGGCTACATGCTCGGTGCCGACGAAATCACGCGTGAACGCCGCCCAGTGTGCGCGGCGCCAGTACTCGAGCGAACCATCCCCTTCGCCCTCCGTGGCGGCGAACTCCTCCGAGACGGCCTCGAACGGCACTACTTCCACCTCGGTCGTTCGGATGATGCAGCGGGCGTTGCCCTCCCAGTCGGTGATGACGCTGCAGTCGCCGACCTGCGGGAGTGGCTCGTCTTCGTCCTCGTACGACCACAGAGCGCCGGCGGTGGCGCGCTTCACGCCCTGCACGACGAGCTCGGCAAGCTCATCCGCATCGGCTTTGTTGTCGCAGAAGTACCACGCCGAGTACTCGGCACCTTCCGCAAGTTCCGGTCGCGCAGCTTCAAACGCCGCCCACATCGTTTCGACCGACGCCGACTCGGACATCTGCGCCACGCCCCTCTCGCCCGCTCAGCCGCTACGCGGGTAGTGGATCACCATGCTCATGGATGCCGTCCCGGCACCCGGGTTGTGATACGAGTGTGGCACATCCGCGCGGAAACGTATCGAGTCTCCTCGCGCGAGCGCGTGCTCTTCTTCGGCGACACGGATCACGAGCTCACCGACGTGCAGCGTGATGAACTCCTGCGTGCCTGAGATGTGCGCGTCGGCCTGAAGGTAGCCGCCCGAATCGATCTCGACCGCATAGGTCTCGAAGCCGCGCTCGGCGTCGAAGGTGAAGACCGGATAGTTGCGGATCGCGCCGCTCCCCTCGATCAGCGGCTCGGTCTCCGATCGCCGGACGACCTCCGAGTCTTCCTGCGCTCGCGTGACCAGCACCGAGAAGGAGATCTTGAGCCCGTTCGCGATCCGCCAAAGCGTCGATATCGTGGGGTTCACCTCGGCACGTTCGATCTGCCCGAGCATGCTCTTACTCACGCCGGAGAGCTTGGCGACGGCGTCCAGGCTGAGGCCTGCATCGGCACGAAGCCGCTTGAGGTTCTCGCCGATGAGCTGATTCAGGTGTTCCACGCGGGGCTCCTTCGCACGCTTGTGCACTATACTGCACACATTGTGATAGTATACCGCACACGTCGGCGTAGCAGACGCGCTGATCGCCCGGAGGAGGACCCGTGCCGAACGTGCTCGCATTTGTGTCCTACGTCGTGATCACTTCGTTCACGCCGGGTCCCAATAACATCATGTCGATGTCCAACGCCAGCCGTTTCGGCCTACGTCGCAGCCTGCAGTTCACCTTCGGCGTGTGCGCCGGCTTCTTCCTGGTGATGGGCGTGACCACCACGTTCACGGTCGCGCTCTACCGCGCCATCCCAACGATCAAACCGGTCATGACCGTCGTCGGCGCCAGCTACATCATGTGGCTCGCCTGGAAGACCATGACGAGCTCGCCGCATGATGAGAGCGCAGCGAGCCAGCATTCATTCCTGTCGGGAGTGCTCCTGCAGTTCCTCAATCCGAAGGCGATCCTGTACGGCATCACCGTCGCCTCGACGTTCATCGTGCCGTACTACCACTCCACCGTGACCTACATCGGCTTCGCGGCGGCACTCGCGCTCGTGAGCCTCGCGTCGACCACCTCGTGGGCGCTCTTTGGCTCGGTCTTCCAGCGTTTCATGGCCGAGAAGTACCGCGTGGTCAATGCCGTGATGGCAGCGCTGCTGGTGTACTGCGCGGTCTCGCTCTTCTTGTAGGGCGCGCTAGGGCTCGAAGCTACTCCGGAATGTTCGGCAGCCACACGCGGAACGTCGACCCGACTCCGACCTCGCTCTCGGCTTCGAGCCGACCGCCGAGCATCTCAACCAACCGTTTGGAGATGGAGAGCCCAAGCCCTGTTCCGTTGGGTTTGAGGCCGTCTGAGCGATCGACCTGATGGAAGTCGTCCATGATCAGGTTGATGTCGCTCTGCGCAATCCCGATACCGGAGTCACTGACCGCGAGCTGCACCCCTCCGTCCTGCGCCCGGCACTCCAGAGCTACTGCTCCCTCGTCAGTGAACTTCACGGCATTCGATGCCAGGTTCATCAGTACCTGCTTCACCTTGCCCCTGTCGGAGCACGACAGCAGCGGTGCCAGCGGAACCTCGCATTGTAGCGAGATTCCCTTCGCGATCGCCTGTGGTTGGAGCGCCGAGCGAACCTCCTCGGCAAGCTCGCAGGCGTCGAACCACGCGGCCGATATGACCTCGTGGCCGGCCTCTATGCGTTCAAGGTCCAGTACATCGTTCACCAGTCCGAGCAGATGCTTGCCTGAGGCGTTGATCATCCCAAGCTGCTTGCGCTGCTCTTCGGTGAGCGGTCCCGCCATCTCCTTGGACATGAGGTCCGAGAATCCGATGATGGAGTTGAGCGGGGTACGCAATTCGTGACTCATGTTGGCAAGGAATCGGCTCTTGGCTTTCGATGCCTCCACCAGCTCTTCGTTCGTCGTGCGCAGCTCTGCCGTGCGGTCGGCCACTTCTTGCTCAAGATGATCGCGTGCGGCCTTGAGGAGCCGATCGCTCAGGAGCAGCTGCTCGCGCGCCAGCACCTCCTCGGTAACATCCTGATAGGTGATCGCAACGCCGTATCCCGGCAGCGGGATCGGCTCTGCTGTCACATCAAGCCACAAGAGTGAATCGTCAGGTCTGACAAGACCCTCCTGTGCGCGCGTCCTTGTCTGCTCGGCAAGCGCGCGAACAGACACCCATTCCTCTTTCGGCTTCTCTGTGCCATCCGGTTTCAGAATCGTCCACTCGGTCCCGCTGATATCACGACCGCGATGCTCCGCGTCTGGCACGCCGAGAATGCGGGCTGCCTGTTCGCTCGTTTCGATGATCGAACCCGTATCGTCAGAGATGGACACACCGATTGGAAGCGTCTTGAGAAGGGTGTGGTACTTCTCGGCGGCTACATGTGCAGCGTCTCTGGCTGTCTCGGCCTCGGTAAGGGACGCGGTCACGTACAGTGCGGCGAACACCAAGATCGCGAGGAAGGCCTGCAGTCCGATGACCTCCAGTGCGACATCGCCGCCAGCGACCGCAACCTTGCTCCAGCGAACGACGAGCCCGGCGGTCATGCAGAGCGTGATCGTCAACCCCGCCGACGCGGCGCCAACCTGCCCGAAGCCCGACGCGACCAGGAGTACGGGCAGGAAGATAACCGCCTTCCATCCCGCGAGCGGTCCCAGCGATGAGACGAGCCACCATCCGGCCGTCCCAGCCACCAGGAGCAGTGCGGTCAGGCGCGCGGCTCGAAGCGGCGTTTGCGGGAGCAAGGTCCACTTGCAGCGTGCGGCCTCGGCCATCGCCAATCCGAAAGCGCCAACGGAGAGGACTCCCAGCGCATCGCCGGACCACCACGTCAACCAGGTTCGCAACGCTGGCGCTACCCCGGCGGCCAGAGCAAGTGTCGCCGTACCGAGCGTGGCGCCAAGAGCGGGTGCGGTGACGGCCGCGAGCGCGGTGAATCCGACGACTTTGCGTCGCGAATCGAGCGCGATCGAGTCCCGCATGAAACGCTGTACCAGAAGCGCCCCGAGAGTCGCTTCAAGACAATTCGCCGTCGCGAAGCCCGCACTCAGAGCAAGCGCGCGGTCATGGAGCAGATCCGACGAGATGTTCGCAACCGCGGCAGCCACCAGGAGAACGGGCCACTCGCGACGCCGGGTAAGGACGAGGAGTACGAACAGCACGCCGGCCGGAGGCCAGAACGTCGAGAACTGCTGTTGCACGGAAAGCGCGTTGCCAACTTCTGCGGCAGCAAGGTACATCGCAGCAACCACGATGGCTTTGAGCCAGAGTGGCGTGTGACGCCAGTGCTCCCCGCTTCGCTCTCGCATCGCGGCTCGATTCCCTCCCGTCCCCCGCTGCGAACATACCACGGCGTGGCACGCGCAAGTACCGCTCTGCAGGAATTAGCGACGAACGGTACTGGCTCTGGAACTGACGGGGCGCGCGCCGAGCGCAGCGGGCACGCCTCGTCTTACGTAGCGCTCTTGCCGAGAACTTCCTGCACGCGGAACTCAACGATGCGACGGATCAGGTCCATGGGAAGCGGTTCGCTGAGAGGAAACTGCACGGATCCTTTGCCCTGCTTGAACGGTGCAAGGGCCTCCTTGAACTCCTCCATACCCGTCGGCGTCGGGTAGAGGCCGATATGCCGCTCGTACCCCGCGAAATGCACCAGGTGACGACCGTTCATGTCGAAGGTCGGAATCGCATAGCTGATCGTCTCGGTAGCGTCAGGGGCGATTTCTCTGACCAGCCCACGCACCTCGTTGAGCGCTTGCTGTGTGGGCTCGGGGAACGCAGCGATGTACTCGTCGATAGATGCCGCGGTCGGTCTGTTCGTCATCTGTGCACCAACCTGTCTGCTCGTGAGAAACCGGGGATTGCCGGTGAGCAAGAGTGCCGCGAACTGGTCGTTGACCCAAAGCACGAATATTCCCATATCCAGGACGCCGTGATCAGACACGGGCAGTTCGCTTACTCCCGCCAGTACTCGGCCTTGTTCATTGCATCGGCGCAGATGACAGTGCCGCTCACCGAGCCGATCACATCGGGTCGCAGCGCCCGAACCATCCATGCGTCAGCGTGGTCCTCGGGAATCAGGAACGGTGCTGCAAGCTGGAGCCGACCGGCGGGCTCGAATCCGAACCGCGGGTAGTACTCCGCGTGGCCAAGGACGAACACGAGTTCCACACCGGACGCCTCTAGCAGCTGGATACCGCGCTCGATCAGCTGTCCGCCGACTCCCTGCCGTTGCGCATCGGGCACGACGGCAAGCGGCGCCAGAATCGAGACCGACACGTCGCGTACGGGTCCGTCCAGGCGCGCCGCGGTGAAGAGAACATGACCGACGGGACGGTCGCCTTCGCGCGCAAGAAGTGACACCAGCGGGAGCGCGCTTGGATCGCCGAGTAGATCACGCACGAGTGGCTCTATATCCGGGTCGCCCGGGAAGGCGGCGTTCTCTACGAGCAGAACGTCCTGAAGGTCCGTGTCCCCGGCGGCTTCGATGCGCACGGCACTGACGGTCGCCGCGGCAAGGCGGGTCCGGAGCTCGTCGTTCTCGGCGGCGAGCGACTCGATGAACATGCCGAGGTCGGTCAGCTTCTCTACCATCCACTTGAAGCCGACTTTGCCTTTGAGCGTGAGGCTCATCGCATGGATGAACGCCAGCGCCTCATCCTTGGTGAACTCGGCCATGCGCATTCTCCTCTGAACTCTCAGCGGGACCGAAGTCGAAACGCTGACCACGTGTCATCGACGCTCACGAGTCCAAGAGGGCGCATTCCGAACTTCTCGGCCAGAGCCCAGATGCTGTCCCGGCTCATGTCCAGACCCGCGGCCTTCGAACCCTTGCGATAGAAGACCCATAACGCCGCGCCGGACGGCATGGCTGCCACGGCGGGTGGCATCAAAGCGTCGAGCTCATCGTGTGCGCGAACGAAAAGGAAGACGAGTTGGGCTGCTGCGGGATCAACGAACGTGGTGTCTGCGGGAAGACCGAGCGCCTCAATCACGCCCGGTATCTCATTCAGGATGGCGATAGCAGTGCCGGGCTTGATGTGCGCCTTCTCGGCGACGGTTCTGTCGGCCATGAAGTCTCCTCACGTGATGCGAGTTCCAGCCGTAGTGTTCCCGATGCTCGCGTGTCGGTGACAATGCCGGTCAGCGTCAGTCCAGCTTCTTCTTGAAGCCCGTCCACCGCGCCTCGAATCCAAGTGCACCGTACAGGCCGTGTGCATCATGGCGCACGTTCTCCGTCAGGATGATCATCTGTCTGCATTCTCGCGCACGCGCGAAGCTCTCGATCTCGGCCATCAGCGCGGTTGCGACGCCTCTGCGCCGATGCGCTTCGTCCACCACAACATCCTCGACGACGATGTACGAATCGAACCCGCCGTAGAGACCGTGGCAGATGACGCCCGTGGCGGTACCGACGCAGACCCCGTCGATGCGCGCTGCAAGGAACAGATGGTCGGCGTCGTTAGCGAGAAGCTGAAGCGTTTCGCTCATGGCCGCGACATCGGACGGCTCGTCCCAGAAGTGGACGTGCAGCTGCGATATCGCCTCCAGGTCAGACTCCTGTACTCGCCCGATCTCCAACACACACCTCCCATCGCTACTCGCGTTCTGTGCGAAGTGCGCTTCCGACAAGTCTACCGTTCCGAACCGCCTGGGTGTACGCACCTCACTAGCCCGCATTCACGTCACGGACTACATTGAGGGCATGAAGTACGTGGCCCTGTTGCGCGGCATCAACGTCGGCGGCAACAACACAATCGACATGAAGACACTCAAGACCGTGTTCGAGGCGGCCGGAATGGCGTCCGTGAGGACGTACATCAACTCCGGGAACGTCATCTTCGAGTCCGACCTCACCGAGGGCACGACCATCGCCGGGATGCTTGAGGCGGCCATCGAGGAGCGGTTCGGTCTCGCGGTTCCCGTGCTGGTTCGAGATGTGAACGAGATGCGCTCGATCATCCAGGCGCTTCCCGCCGAGTGGGTCAACGATGCCTCTGCCAAGTGCGATGTCGTGTTCCTCTGGCCCGAGGTCGACACACCGGCCACCCTCAAGATGCTCAACGTCGATCCCAAGATCGAAGACGCGCGGTACACGCCGGGGGCGATAGTGCGATGGGTATCCCGGGAGAACGTCACCAGAAGCCGCCTCACGAGGATCGTCGGAACACCCCTCTACCTGCAGGTAACGCTCCGCAACTGCAACACTGCCCGCAAGCTCCTTGCGCTCATGACCGAGCTGTAGACATACCGCTCAGCGTCGGTGGCGCCATCCTACGTGCGGCGCGTGGCACCCTCCCGAATCGTGATTGACAGTCGTGTTGCGATGATATGATACTACTGTAGTAGCATTTCTCTTTCAGGAATGGTGGCCCGTGGATATCACACGTCGAACCGACTACGCGATTCGCATGCTCATGGCGCTTGCCTCCGAAGAAGACTGCCCGATATCCGTGCGCGTCTTAGCCGAGAAGGACGCTGTCCCCTACGCCTTTGCGCGAGCGGTGCAGCGCGACTTGGTCGCCGCGGACATCGTGACCGCGACACGCGGCGCGGCTGGCGGGCTGTGCCTTTCTCGGCCGGCGGCAGACATCACGCTTCTCGACATCGTGACCGCTACACAAGGGCCTCCCTCGGTTGCGGTCTGCTCCAAAGATCCGGCCTGGTGTGGACGGTCGGGCTCGTGTACTGCACACCGAGTGTGGTGTGAGGCGGACTCCATGTTCCGCACATTCTTAGGCAGTAAGACCCTGGAGGGTCTCGTTTCCGACAAACGGAAGTGAGGTGAAGGATGGACGTAGTCATGCTGTCGAAAGTGCAGTTCGCAGTGACGGTAGGCTACCACTTCCTCTTCGTTCCGCTCTCGATCGGCATCGGCCTTGTGCTCGTCTTGGCCGAGCGCCGGTTCTACAAGAGCGGTAGCGCCGAGGACAAAGCGGCATCGGACTTCTGGATCAGGCTGTTCACGGCGACATTCGCTGTCGGAGTAGCCACAGGCATCGCCATGGAGTTCGCGTTCGGCACGAACTGGGCAACGTACTCCCGGTTCGTCGGCGACATCTTCGGCGCACCACTCGCCGCGGAAGGCCTCTTCGCGTTCTTCCTGGAGTCGACGTTCCTGGCCGTGCTGCTGTTTGGACGCTCCAGGGTCTCGAAGAAGTTCTACTACACGAGCACGTGGCTCGTGTGGGGAGGCTCGATGCTCTCGGCACTGTGGATCATCATCGCCAACTCGTGGATGCAGACCCCGTCCGGCTACAAGATCGTCGGCGAGGGGCTGACGCGCAAGGCGGAGCTGACCAACTTCTTCGCCGCCGGCTTCAACCCCTCGACACTGCCGCGGTATACACACACGATCGACGCCGTGCTTATGGTTGGCGGGTTCGTCGCGATCGCTCTGGCCGCCTACTACCTCCGCCGAGGCGAGCATGTGCACTTCGCACGCACGACCATGAAGACCGGCATCGCCATCGCCGCGGTCACGACCATGCTGATGCTCCCCATCGGCCACTGGCAGGCCGTGAACGTCGTCACCAACCAGCCGAGCAAAGTCGCGGCATTTGAGGGTCACTGGGACGATGGTCCTATGTCGCTGGGGCTTGTCGGCTACATCGATGAGGCCAGCGGCAAGACCGTGAGCCTTGCGATCCCCGGCGGCGTCAATCTGCTTGTCGGCGACTTCGCCGGTACGAAGTCCTTCCCGGGACTCAATAGCTTCGCGCCCGCGGACCGACCTCCGCTGCAGCTCACGTACCAGACGTACCACCTGATGATTCTGCTCTGGGGCGTCATGCTCGTCCTGGTTCTGGCTGCCTGGCTGCTGAACAAGCGCGGCAACCTGCAGGGCAACAAGCGGTTGCTCGGACTGCTTGTGTGGTCGCCGATTCTCCCGATGCTCTCCATCCAGCTGGGATGGGCGGCAGCCGAGGTTGGGCGTCAGCCCTGGATCGTCTGGGGCGAACTCAGGACCGTCGACGCCATCTCGAAGGCGGTTCCTGCTGGCGAGATTCTGACCACGCTCGTGCTGTTCGTGCTCTTCTACACCGTGATCTACATCGCATGGGGACGGATCGTGGTAGGCATGATCAAGAAGGGCCCGGCGCTCGCAGAGGGGGTGGAGTAGATGGGACTCGGTGAAGTCTGGTTCGTCCTGGTCGGCGTGCTGCTTGCGGGCTACGCGATCTTCGACGGGTTCGACCTTGGAGTCGGCGTGCTCTATCCGTTCCTTGGAACATCCGAGGCGGACAAGGCCGAGATGCGCATGTCGGTCGGACCACTCTGGGACGGCAATGAGGTCTGGCTCCTAACCGGCGGCGGCGCGCTGTTCGCAGCGTTCCCGGCGGTGTACGCGACCGTCTTCTCCGGCTTCTACATCGCGCTCATGTTGCTGTTGTTCGCGCTCATCTTCCGCGCCGCGTCACTCGAGTTCCGTCACCGCGATCCTGCCTGGGCGAAGCTCTGGGACTGGTCGTTCTTCCTCGGAAGCGCGATTCCCTCGCTCCTCTTCGGCGTGGCGGTCGGCAACATCATCAGAGGACTGCCGCTCACCGCCGAGGGTGAGTTCATCACGGGCGGCGGGGCGCCGATCTTCCTCGGTAACCTGCTCACCGCGCTCAATCCGTATGCGATTGTCATCGGGCTCTTGAGCGTTGCGTGGATCGTCTTGCACGGCTCCACTTGGTTGTCGCTCAAGACCACTGGCGACCTGTACGAGCGTGCTAAGCGCGTGCGGAAGATGGCTGCGATCGTCTTCGCTGCCCTGCTCGTGGTGTCGGCCGCGGCCACCGCCATCCTCGTGCCGGATGCGTTCGCAAACGGCATCTCAGGTCCGGCGGGCTGGCTGTTCGCCCTGCTCGGCGTCGCCGGTACGGTGTTCGTGTTCGTCGGTGCTGCGAAGGATGCAGACCGCACGAGCTTCTATGGCTCGGCGCTCGCCGGTGCGGCGATGGTTGGTATCTGGGCCGCGTCCATCTTCCCGGCACTTGTTCCTTCGGTAGGCCCGGGGGAAGCGCTCACGATCGCGAACTCGCAATCGTCGCAGCTGACACTGACGGTCATGCTGATCATCGCCGCCATCGGCGTACCGCTTGTGCTCTTCTACTTCTACCTGATCTACAAGACGTACGCGGGCCGCATCCAGCGCTCCTCGGCGGAAGACGGCTCGTACTAGACCCGCTGAGACTCAGCGTATGTTCACCGATGCCACGGCGTCGCCCTCGCGGGCAGGCGCCGTGGCATCGGTCCTTCTTGGGAGCCGTGCGACCTGGCGAGTTTCGCGAATCAGCGCTTCTTCCAGTAGTCGAACTCCGCCTGGTTGTGCACGCCGGCGAGGTCGGAGACCTTCTCGCTGAAGTACACCTGGGCGTCCACGATCGCCTGGTTGTAGATGCTGGGACCCATCTCGCCGACGAAGAAGTCAAGGATCTGGATCGCCTTGAGGTCACCGACCGGCATCTCCATCTCCTCACTGAAGAACCGCTTGATGGAGTCAAGGAGGTACTTCTCGGTGTCCTTCTCGAGCTTCATGAATACTCCCTGTCAATCATGCGCTGCGCCCGCGCGATTCGCGCCCACACCGTCGCGAGGAGCCGCCACAGCGCCCAGCCGATAAGAGCTCCAAGCACGTTGAGGATGACATCGTCGATGTCGACCGAACGCCCAATGAACCCCGTGAGCGTGCCCGCCAGTTGGATCGCCTCGATGCCGACGGATGTCACCAGAGCCGCGACTGCGAGCGATTGCCAGCTGCGCAGCCGGGGCATCACCACCGGCCCGATGAGCCCCAACGGGAATAGCAGTCCGATGTTGCCGCCGATCTGCGTGAACGCCTGCAGACCGGACACGTAGGTCATGAGATCGGCGATCGTCTTGAACGGGACGAGGTTGATCCACCTGCCCACGCCACTGCCGATGGTGTGGCCCTCGGCCCGGAGCACGGGATCGATGTAGATCGGAAAGAAGAGCAGGTCAGCAGCCCACAGCGCATACACGCCGAGAACGACCCACAGAGCCGCGATGTACCACGGCGTACCTGCCTTCACCTTGAGCACGCCAACGACGATGACCACCGGCGCGGCCAGCATCAGCACTCCAAACAGCACGACTCCCCCAGGTGTTCGCGGTACCGGCTACGCGTTGCTCGGCACCGTGTCTTAACGGGACATCGCCGATATGAACGCAATCGCTGTGACTACGTCGAGCGTGTTGACCAGGACATGGACGATTATGACGACGTAGAGATTGCGCCGCTGTGCTGCGTACACCAGAGGCAACATGCCCAGTGTTCGGGCGACGAGCTGCCACGGCGTCCAGAAGTGGTAGACCGCGAACAGAAGACTGTGGAGCGCCGGCGCCCATTTCCCGGCGTATCCCATGCGCGGTAGCAGGAATCCTCGGAAGTAGAACTCCTCAACGACCGGGCCGATGACAACACCGAAGACAGCCACCAGAGCGTACGTCAGGATGAGCGCGCCCTGCGAGTACCCCGCCGTCAGCCCGCTCTCAAGCAGTGGGACCCAGGCGAACACCGATTCGTGCAGAAACGCATCGACGGGCTTCATCAGAGTGAAGACGATCCCGACCACGATGAAGAGGATTGGGACCCATACGAAGTACTGCCACAGCGGTATGCCGACCCTGTAGACCACCACACCGTCGAGCGAGTAGCGCCCGTTCCGCTTGCGACCCTCGTAGAGCAGGTATCCCAGCTCGACCGGCACGAGCACGAGCGCAACCGTGCACATGAGCGCAGCGATCGACGGGTACCCCCACGAGCGGAGAATCGGCGAAAGCACGAAGTAGCACAGGCCGATAAGCACACCGGGACCCAAGTGCAGCGCGAGTGAGCGACCGATCGAGTGCTGCTCGGCGGGGCGATTGGTGTCCACGGCTCTCCTTGGGTGTCGGACTCCAGCTTCCAGAAGGCTGCTTCTGCCCGCGCATCAGCAGCGCTCCAAAGCTCGAATCCATACTACCTAATGCGATGGTGCCCCGGACGTCATTCCGAGACGGCGTTGACGACTACCGGCAGCTTCCCGGCCCACTCGCTCCACAACCCCGGGTCGACGACCAGCTCACACATGGCATGTGCGACGTTCGCCATGTTCGTGCTGCCCGCGCGTGCGAGACTGTTGATGAGGCCCTCGTGAAACGCATACACCGAGACGTCGCCCTCCAGCAGCGTATCCGGACGCACGGCGACCCACTCGACGAATGCGTTGTCTGCCCTAACGCTGCCGCACAGGAAGTCGGCAGCCGTCTGATTGTCGTTGGCTGCCGGGACCACATGCCGAAGGATGCTCAGGAATACTCGTTCGCCGGCGCCTCGGCGCGTGTCCACTCTCCCGGGGCGATTGACCGAGACGCTGCTCATCAGAATGAACTTGACGGGCGTCTCGGGACGCAGAGCTTCGATCGCCCGGCACACTCGCGTCGCAGCCTGCGTTACCAGGTCGCGTGGCGGACCGAAGACGCCCTTCAGGCTGATCACGTGGCCGAGGCACGAGATGACGGCGTCGCAGCCACGGACGTATTCCCTGAGCTCCTCGTCGCGTAGAGCCAGAAGATCGGCCTCGATGATCTCAAGCTCGGCGTGCCCGGCCACATCCGCCGGAATCTTCTCCGCCGATCGCACGATTGCGCGAACACTAACGCCTCGGCCAAGAAGCTGCTCCAGAACCCGTCCACCCGTGCGACCGGTACCACCGAGGAGTAGGACCCTGTGCTCGTCTCGGACTGCGTTGTCACTCATGACTCTTCCTTCGGGTAGTGGAATACATCGTCCAGCGGCACGCCGAATACTCCGGCGATCCGAAATGCCATCTCAAGTGAGGGCGAGTAGCGGCCCTGCTCGATCGCGATGATGGTCTGGCGCGTCACATGTACGCGCTCCGCGAGCTCCGCCTGCGTCATCTCGTTCGCGGCGAACCGAAGCGACCGGATGCTGTTTGAAACACGCGTCGGCTTGACCATGACTAGAATCCTCGCCGATAGGCGATGAGCTTGACGACCGCGGACACAAGCGCCCCGACCACGAATGTCAGGTACAGCGCGTTCGCGATCCAGAACTGGTCGTACCGCAGCATCGCGAGAGCGAGAACGCCGAGTGCTCCGGCAGATGATACGTAGTAGCCGATAAGCTCTCCGCGCTGGTTGATGTGCTCGTCCCGCTCGTCCTTCAGGTCGATGTCATCCACCGAACCTGAACCGGTTATCTCGGCGGTGACCGCGGCCCCGATCGCAGTGCCGATCGCCATCAGAATGGCTCCGACGATCGTAAGGATGATCAGCGCTCCGATGGCGATGAGCAGGGACTTCTGGTAGGCGATCTCGGCCACCGGCACGGTTCCGAGCTGTCCCAGAATGAACGAGTAATAGACCCCCGCGACCAGAGCGGACACTGCCGCGCTAACCCAGGTGAACTTCTCTTCGAACGACATCGTGACCTCCTGCATGTCAGGTATCTTTGACATGCTCACTGTAAAGCGGTCCAGACATCGTGTCAAGTATTGTTTACACTGCTTTCTTCAGACCTCGCCAGACGCGGGGTTCGTTAGCGCGTCATGCACAACCTGCGCGATGAGCGTAGCCCCCGCCCCACCGGGGTGCACCCCGTCGAACCTGAACGCGTCCGGTCGGTGGGCGGTGACTGCGTTGATATCGATCAACCCGCATCCGAGCTCGTTCGCACAACGCCGTATCACATCGCAGATCTCCCGGAGTGCCGAGTCGTCCATGCCGTAGCGCACCTTCGTGCTCCGACCCACTCGGAACAACGTAGGCGGCGTCAGCAACCAGATCCGAGGATGCGACTCCAGCGACATGTAGTGCAGAACGAGGTCGCGATAGTCGGCCGCGAACGACGCGACGTCCTTCCAGTTGTCGCCCCGGACGTCGTTCGTGCCGAGCATGATGAGCACGACATCCGGCCGCACGGTGCTGCTCGACGTGTACTCCTCGCTGCCCCAGTACGGGCGGTCGGCCGACCGCTGTGCCGCGTGACCGTTCACCCCGAAGTTGTGCACGCGAAACCCCTCGCCCAACATCGCCTGAAGCTGCACAGGGTATGCGTGCCGCTTCCGACGCCAGACGAACGTCCCGCGGGCAATGCTGTCGCCCACGCAGGCGATCGTGACGAGGCCCGTAGCCTGATCGCAATCGCCGCTCATGCTTTCGGCGCGCTCAATGTGTCGTTGAGCTCCATCAGTGCGCGCTCAAGGTCCTCGGCGGTCCGCATCGTGGTAGCGGTCGGCGTGCTTGTCGTCACGAAATGCTGTGCATACGGGAAGCACGCGGCCTCGAACGGCTTGGGGTCAAGCAGTCCGGCGCCGAACGTGTTGGTGCACAGCGAGATGTCCTCCAGCGGAAGCTTGAGCGCGCGAGCCATCTCCTTCGGATCGAATACCAGGCTGAACGGCTTGGTGCACTGCTGCAACGTGCCGCCGTAGTCGACCGAAAGGTTGCCCTCCACCCACAAGCGCTGGTCGAGCTCCGTGGACACCGCGCGGTTCAGGTCGGCGACAAGCGCGAGACTGTTGCCACACTGGGCGCTCGCGACGTCGACGATGACCTCGCCGGCGTATGAGGTCGTCACCACCGAAGGCGACGTGCTCGGGCCGATGAACCCCCGGCTCGGTTCGTAGCTGTGCGTGTTGCTCTCGTATTCGCTGATGACCCACGACAGCAGGCCCGTCTTGCAGTTCTCGGCGATCACGTAGAACTCCACGCGACTTCCCCAGAACACGTTCGTGTGAACATTGAAGGCGCTGACGATCGCGCACGGCCGCGCGGGAGTGTCTGTGAACATCGCCGAGGGAAACAGGCTGTAGCCCGGCGGCAGGAGCCGCGAAGCCGCCCCGAGATCGGTGATCTCGAAAGCGAGGAAGACCGCATAGGGTTCGACGACGAAGCTCATGTACGGGTTGGATCGCGCCCCTCGGTCCGCGATGTAGCGCTGTAGCCGGAGCGGCAGCTTGCGGAGAAAGGCACTGCCCTGGGTCGTGGTCGCGACCATCGCGGGGACCACCATCTTCTCGGTACGCTTGATGTAGCGCCGAAGGTCCTCGATTCGCATGTTCTCTCCTCGCGATGTGCGTGCGCTGGCAGGCATATCCATAGTGAACCGGGATGTTCCGATGGGCAACACGGTCGCCGGGCACCAACAACGGCGTGGCCGCTCGCAGTGGGGCGACCAACGCGTGCGCGCGACGCATCTGGGTAGGAACAGGGTGACAGAAGGAGGCGCAGGAATGCCCAGCACCGTCGATTTTGTGAATGTGTCTATCGCGGGCCTTGAGGCTTCGCCCGTGGCACAAGCACTCGCCGGTCTTCGTGCGAACGAAGCCCGCTACTTCATGAAGAAGTACAAGCATGAGTTCACGGTCACGGCGGCTAGTGAAAGCCAGGACACCGTGGAGTACGTGGCACGCATCCTTCGCGAAGAGCGCGGTATTGAGATTGCCTCGAAACCTCTGGAGACCTCGCGCTTTCAGGTAGACAACATCAAGATGGCATACGTCTTCTATGAGAGCGGTCTGTCGATCAACGTCATGTACACGGTCGACGACCCCAAGAAGCGAGCCGTTGGCTTCAAGCTCTCAGAGGGGATGGAAGTACCCGCTGAGCTTGAGGGCAGGTTCAAGTTCGCCAGGATGAAGTCGGCGCTCGCCGGCACGATTCGGGGCTCGTTCTTCGTGATCAAGGGCGAATACTGACGGAGCTGGAGCACGTGGCTGCGTCAAACGCATCCGACAGATGCTTGCCGAGGGGAGAAACCAATGCCTCAGTACGGGATCGTGATCTACTCGCCAGCACCCGCAGACCCTATGGCGCTGTCCGCAGAGCATGTGGGCCTGCTCAACGACTACCCCGCGCAGGCCAAGGCGCTTGGCGGCAAGGTGCTGGGCGGCAGTTACTTCCCGAAAGAGCGAGGATTCGCTTTCGAGCCGAGCACGACGGCGATGGCCGTGCAAGACGGCGAAGTGCGGGCCGGAACCTTTCTGGACTCAGACCTGGTTGTCTCGGCGTTCTATGTGCTGGCGGCACCAAACATCGATGTAGCGGCGCAGATCGCCAAACTGCATCCTGCTGCCCGCGACGGCGGCGTCGAGATCAGGCCCCTCTTTGTGCCGGCGGGCCAAACGCAGGACGACTACGCTGACTAGCGGTCCTCAGTCGTCAACCGCCTGAAGGCCCTTAGAGCCGTCCCTGTTCCGGCCCCATCGGCTCGCGGATACCCGCATCCAGCGCGTACATGAACGTGTCCAGCCGACTCTTACCCGCTTGCCGAGCAGGCATGTGCCGTAAGACCTCGCGCGCCTCGGCCGGTGCGTGTTCGATCGCCCGGTGGATCTCATCGTTACCAACGCGGGATTCGCCACCGCGGTGGAGTTCAAGCGCGAGCGCTGCATATGCGGCCGCTCCGACGATGTGCTTCGTCTGGTGAACATCCGCCAGCGGGTGTGTGTACGCGCTTGCCGCGGCGGCACCCGCGGCGCGGGAGGCGGCGGCCGCAGCGGGATCGCCCACGTCGCGGGCAGCGGCATGAGCGTCCATGGCGAGGGACCGCAGCCGGGCCACGCGCTTGCCGCCACCGGCGAATTCCCTGATGCCTG
>CAZGNF010000003.1:20427-35908 GCA_964527045.1 uncultured Coriobacteriaceae bacterium
GAACCTGCCTGCGCCTCGAATACAGGAAGCGCGCGCTCGGCACAATCCGCAGCCCAGCTCCCGATTGCTCTGAGCTGCTCAAGCGTGAGCGTGAAGTACCTGGAATCGCGATTCGTCATGGCCGCTCCTGAGTCGCCGCCTCAAAATAGAGCGTCATGCGGGGCTCAGCGCCGAAGCGCGCGGGCGACTGCGAGCAGCAGGACTGCGCCAACGGTCGCCACAATGATCGACCAGACGTTCAGACCGTCAACGCCGCCGAACCCGAACAGACTCATGACGAACCCGCCGATGAATGCACCGACGACGCCGAGAAGAATGGCCACCAGACAACCAGAGCGCCCATCACCCACCAGGTATTGAGCCAGCATGCCCGCAAGTCCACCGACGATAATCCAGCTGAGCAGTCCCATCTCTTGCCGCCTTCCCGCGCCGTTCTACGACGTGCCCACCCGGATCAGCGGACAGACGTCAGGGCGCTTTGTGGCCGTTCTTACCCCCACGAGCGGTCCGCCTATGTAGTCCGTCTGGCTGGCGGCTCGGCACGCAGAATCTTCTCGATTGCTTTCCCTCTTGCGAGTTCGTCGACCAACTTATCCAGGTAGCGGATCTTCTGCATCAGCGGATCATCAACGTCCTCGACCCGCACACCACAGACCACGCCCGTAATGAAGGCGGCGTTTGGATTGAAGGCGGGGGCCTGATCAAAGAAGGTTGCGACGTCGACCTGCTGCCCTATCTGGCTCTGCAGACCCAGGGCATCGTACCCCGTCAACCAGAAGATGATTTGGTCGACTTCTTCGCGCGTGCGGCCCTTCCGCTCGGCCTTCTGAACGTAGAGCGGGTACACCTTCGCAAACTGCATTGCGAACAAGCGTTGCTCGTTCAAGGTCATCTCCCTTCGACCTCGCAATCGGTACCACAGGCGCGTGCGCACATCGGCGGCCGTGCAGTCCCTGGCGCGGACATGTCAGTCTTCGATGACATCCAGCCCCTGCTCCCGGAGCTGTGACAGGTGGTCCAACATCTGCCGAAGGACTTCTGGGCTGTGCCCCTCCCAGGTCTCGAGTTCACGGACGACTCGCAGTGGCTCCCGAGTGCGGTAGGATTCCGTGCGGTTGCCCGGGAACCTCTTGTTCGTGACGTTGGGATCATCCTCGAACGGGCCCAGAGGCTCAACGATGTAGATGTGCCCCCGTTCCTCGCTCCCCGCCAGCGCCGTCGCCAGCTCCGCACCCCACGCGGCGGTGTCTACCAGAGCGGTGAAGTAGATGTTGTTGGAGACCCTGCCCTCCTGGAAGTTGGAGCCAAACCCGGGTCTGAGCTCATCGCCCGGCTTCAGAACGGACTTCGTGCCGTGGTAGAAGGGTCCCTCGACCTGGTCGGAGTTCTCGAAGGTGACAGGTGTCCACTCCTGATCGCTCATGGCTGCGGCCTCCAAAGATGTGTCCACGCGCATCCGGCTTGATCCGACTTCGTCTGCTCTGCAATCGCGCGCTGTCTTCATGTTAACGCGCGTGCGCCGCACGCCCGATGCCGATGTTGGCAGCTTCCCGTGCTAACGTAGCACTACCCATTGAGACGAGCCGAAAGCGAGGCATCGGAGCACATGAGCGAGACGAACGGCCCAGCAGATCTGCGGACAGTGCAAGACGCGCTGCGCGCCGCACTCGCCGACCGCGGCCATCGTCTGTCTAGCGACACGGCTGGAACGCACCGAGCGCTCTACATCATGGGAGACAACGACGTAGCGTGCGCGGTCTTTGAGATCAAGCTAAGCGCGGATGATGCCATGTATGAGTTGATGCACCAGGGCGCGTGGGTGACAGGCATGCCACCTCGATTCGCAGTCGTGCCCGGCGGGAGCGCTGGGAGCGAGACTCTTGAGACGCTCACGGACATGAAGGCGATTCCGCTGCTCTTCGACGTGACCGGAGGCGTGGTGGCCTTTCGCGATCTCGACCGAGTCCTGGGCGACACGCTGACGTCGGGATAGAGGCGCGCGCAGTGTGTGCGACGGCAATCCCGAATGGCTCTGCGACACGCGGTGCTATCTCGCGACACGAGAGTGTTGGTTCGACCTGCTCGAACATCTTCGCGGATTCCAGATCGTCCGAACCCGATCAGATCTGGGCCGCCGCTTCAGGAACGCGCACCATCACGAACACGCCGTAGGCCGTGAACACGATACCGATGCCCAGCGTGATCGCCACGTTCCAGCCGGGCGGAAACGAGAAGCCCGGACGCTGCATGAAGCCGGCGAAGTTGATCATGAAGTGCGTGATCACGAGAGGCCAGATGACGCCCTTCTTCAAGACCAGGGCGGCGTAGGAGAATCCGATCGCCGCCGCATAGAAGATCTGCGCGGCGGCGTCGACGGCGCTCTTGCCGGCGAGCACGTTCATGGCGTGGGTGAGCCCGAAGAGCAGCGCGGTGATCACGGCAGCGCGCCAGAGCCCGCGCGCTTTCAGGGCGTTCAACATCAGGCCACGAAAGAAGACCTCTTCTACAAAGCCGACCATAAGCGTGATGGCGAGGGCCACTCCCAGATGACTCAGGCTGGTCACCTCGACACCGGGAATCAAGTTCATTACCAGCGGCAGGAGCGGAATGATGAAGTAGCGCAAGTCGCTCCAGTCGTGGGGTCGTCGGAACCCAACGACCCTCCACCATCCCATCCCCACGAGCAGTGCTATGGCTGCAACGGTGAGGCCGACCTGCGCAATCCCATAGAGGCCCAGGCTCGAGAGATGCAAGAAGTAGGCGACGGTCCCGGCCAAGAGGTAGACGAGCACCACGACGAGTTCCATGACGGCGACGAACCAGTACGGATGGCGCTCTGCGAACTGGCGCAACTTCAAGAGACTCCCCCTATCCGCGGGCTTCCATCTGGCCGAGAAGTGACTGAGGGCCATCACACGTCATTGCGCTTCACCGGCGGCGCACCGGCGAGCACTTGCTACCTGAGTCTACCGTACGAGGCGCGCCGACTGTGTGGAGGCGCATGTTAGCAGCACGCGTGCACTCGCATCATTCAACGCAGGATTCAGGCTGTCCGTCAGGCCTCTTCGTACGCCTTCTCGAGATCAGCAATCACAAGCTTCTTCATCTCGAGCATTGCGTTCAGAGCCGCCAGGGACTTCTTCGCGTCCGGGCTGTCGAGCAGCTCGCCCAATCGGGCCGGCACTATCTGCCACGAGAGGCCGAAGCGGTCCTTGCACCAGCCGCACTGCTCGGCCTCGGGCACTGCCGAGAGACGCGCCCAGAAGTAGTCGACCTCGGCCTGGTCCTCGCACTCGACGTCGAGCGATATCGCCTCGGTGAAGTGGAACAGAGGCCCGCCGTCGAGGGCCATGAACCGCTGCCCGTCGAGTTCGAAGACGACAGTGAGCACCTTGCCCCGCATCTCGTCTGCGCCCGGGACGTTCATCCCTGGCTCGTAACGCTTGATGCTCACGATGCGCGATGTCCCGCGGCTGTGCGGCGCGCCGTTGAACACGTCGATGTAGAAGGTTACTGCCTCCTCGCAGTCGCGGTCATACCACAGGCACGGGATGATCTTCTGAGCGATGGCCATGAGCGGCCTCCTCCTGATGTGAGCCGAGACACCTGGGAAGCATGTACCCTCGGCCGAGAACGCCCAACTACGCTCCGATCATCACGGCCCGGTCGGGACCGCTACGGTGGATGACCGAGACATGCTCCCGGTGGTCAGGTAGTGATTGAGCCGAGACTCCCATTCCCGCATGAACTGGATGTAGTACTCGCTTGTGAACTCGCCGACGAAGACATCGCCGGCCGGTCCCAGGCTCGTATGCGAGTACGTGACCTCCGCATCGGTGCCGGTGGCAGACGGAGTGAGCCTGATAACGAGCTTGCAGGCCGTGACGCCAGGCGTGATCTTGAGCATCTCGACCTCGCCCGCTTCGGGCTGATGTCGTGTGATATACCAAACGGCGTCGCCGTCGTCCGAGGACGTGGTGAACACGCAGTCGGGCTCCGCTGCCCCGGACTCGCTCCACACCGAGATCGGGTCCCAGCCCTCGATCCAGTCCGCCTCACGAACTGGACACAGCAACGGGAACACCCGCGCGGGAGCCGCATTCAGTCGCTGTGTGTACATCCGAGTCACACGCCGTGGCTGCAGAATCTGCACCGGTAATCCTCCCCTATGACTGACACCTATGCGCATCTGCTGCGCGCCGAGCGTTCTCCGGTGATTGTAGCTCCTGGCGCTTTGAGGGGTACCTAGTACCAAGATCCTTCGACCACGGAGTCCATCATGAAGACAGGTCTGCGTCTCTGCATCACGTCCGCGACACTCGCATGCGCCATCGCTCTTGCCGGATGCGGGGCAACCCCGCCCAAGGAGCCTGTGCCGAGTGACTCCGGTGGCGCGCCGGAAGCCGTAGACCTGCTCGGTGAGATCAAGGCGGCGGACTACACGGGATGGACACCTGCTCCCGGCTATGAGTCGCGAGTGGCTGCCAAGGGCCCGCATGGGGACGAGGTCCAGATCCTACTCGGCCCGACCGCCGAGGCAGGACTCGCGGACGGCGGGGACCGGTGGCCGCTGGATTCCATCATCGCGAAGGACATCTTCCGCAACGGCGAGCACGTCCAGATCGCCGCGATGAAGAAGACGGCCGACGGCTGGTACTGGGGCGAGTGGGACGCGCAGGGCAATCCGATCGTCGAGGGGGTTGGGGTGCAGCCCTGCGAGGGCTGCCACGCCGACGGAACCGACGGCACGCTCGGGATCGTGCTCAAGTAGTGCCTCAGCTCGGTGGAAGCAACGCCGCGCTGGACTCGTCGAGATCTCGCGATACGCGGACGCGGCCCAGGACAGCGAAGACCAGGAGGATCGCCGCGGTGAACCACGCCCCCGTGCTGAAGGGCATCTGCACGTACAGTGCGAGGACGACCCCGGACCCAACCAGAACGCCCGCCAGCGCGTAGAACATCCGCATCCCGTAGAGGGTGACGAACGGCAGGTAGTGCGCGCCGAGCACGATCATGAATGCGGGGTAGAACCACTCAATCCGGTAGAGCGCTGCCGCCCCGACGAGCAACAGGGACAGCGGCAACACGAACGCAGCCTGCATTCCAAGGCCGTTCAGTGGGTTGTCCGCCGAGACCCTGGCCCGATGGCCGATGAGCCTCAACCCAAGCTTGGTGAGCGGGAAGATGAGGAACCCCGCGACGATCAGGAACGTGATCGCCAAACGCTGGCTCCCCCACGTCGCGAACGCTGCCGAGGCGAACCACAAGAGTGCGGACACCAGCTGCCCCATGAAGCCGCCGAGCAGACCGACTCGCATCTCACGTTGGGCCTCTGCCACTGTCACTGTTGCCTCCTTGCGTCCAGCTAACGTGTTTCGCGCATCAGCTGCGCGCCGACGCCTTCCGCCAAGCCTAGCGCTTCTGCGCGCCTGCTGGTTGTGCTTGATGGGCAGGTGCCGCAGCTCCGAAGCTACCCTTGATAGAGCCTAGAGCCCCCGCATGCGGTTGTTGCGCGGGTTGTGTTCGAGCTCCGCCAGCCCGAGGGCCTCGAGCAGCGGAGGCATGTACATGCCAAAGCGCCCACGCAGACCCTTCTTCAGGCCATACCATCCGCCGACGGGATTGTCTGGCGAGCGGCCCCACGCCTCGACTGTGCCCTCCGCGGCGGGCTTCTGTTCGTCCGCGCTGCCGAGCGGCACCCAGTCGCCCCGCTCCTTCAGCATGGCATGCAGGTCCTCGATGGCGCGCAGTTGGTACCTTAGCACCGTCTTGCCCACCACGCAGACGATCGCCGGAGGTTCAGCGCTCTCGTCGCGATACATCTGATACTGGGATGAACCGCTCGGAGTGGTGAGAACCCACGGGTCCTCACGAGTACCCGAGCCTGTGGCATTGGTCGAGACCATGATTTGCCTCCCATCGGTGATCCGCCGACACACTCCGGCTGAACCGAGTATTCCCGGAAGTGCGCGAGTCCGCCCAACGTGTCTCTTGCGCTTCACCCGCGCGCGTGCGCTCCCATGATGATGCGACGCCTTGATCGCGCCGGCTGGCTGCGCCTTTCAGACGGACCACGCAAAGGGCGCGCCTATTCAGGCGAGATGTCGAAGTGGAGCACGTCCTCGCGGGATCCGAGGCCCGAGTACAGGGCTATCGCTGGATCGTCTCCGAGATCCGCCTGCACATAGATGACCCATGCCCCCCGGTCACGAGCCATCCTTCTGACCCGCTCGATGAGCGCAGTCGCGATTCCGTGTCGCCGATGCGCCTCCCGTACTGCGAGGTCGTAGATGTACAGCTCACTGCGCGGCTGCTCGAACTTGCGCAGTTCGTAGCCAGCCAGCCCTCCGACGACGCGTCCGGCTTCGATTGCAGCTACGGCGAAGAAGCACTCGCTCGAGAGCAGGGTCGCGAGGTAGTCATCGTCGGGCTGTGCGGCGCAGTACGTCTCGCGATCGTCGAATCCCTCGCCGAAGCAATCGAGCAGACTGCGCATGAGCTCGAAGTCCCGATCGCCCAACACCCGGATCTCATATGGCTCCGAACCGCCCACTGCGCCCCCCGGTGATGCCGTCGCAGCTGTTCCGTCTGACGTGTTGCGCATACCCGCGAGCGATGCGCCTCTCTTAGTACGATAACGCTTTGCGAGTCGTGTTGATGCGCTCGTTAGCACGCTCGCCGACTGGCGTGCGACCACCGCCGAGGATTATCGACCGAAGAGCCGCGCAGACGGCGCCGCTTCTCCCGGTGCCCCAGTTGATTTCGCCGACGGAGGAACCGGGCTTGGCTGTGGCGCTGTGACCACGCGATCCGGGGCGCAACCCGAAACGACAAACAGCGCAACGAGCGAGATACTCGCAAGCCAGGTGCGTCTCACAGGTCCTCCTCGTCGATAGCGGCTCGTCGACGTTGCCATCCTGGTGCACGCCCAAACGAGTGCTTCCCCGCGATGGCGCCAACGTATCTGGACATCACCTGTGCGCCAATGCCGTCGGGGTAGGTCTACCTCGTGCGCATCCAGCAGATGCGACAACCGCGAGACTGAACTGGAAGGCATCAACACACAGCTGAAGGGCAAATGCGTTAGACGCGACGCCGTCGGTCCACTAGGGAGCGGCGATACTTCCCTGGTCCTTGATGGCCTGGGGAACGATCGTTCTCTGGCTGCCGTCCTTATTCTCGACGACCACAACCGTCGCCGTGTTGCTGCCGTCGTTGGTCTTCACGTCCACGAGGTACACGTCCTCATAGCTTTCGAGGTCGGAGTTCTCGCCCGCGCCACTGAGAATCATGATGGCCATCATCCGATGGCTCTCACTCATACCTTCGTCGACTCGCTTGAGATCACTGTCGACGCCCTGCTCGCCGACGCCCCAGATCGCGCCGACTTCCTCCCTCGCCTTCCAGCCCGCCTTGTGATCCGAGGAAGTACAGCCCACGAGTAAGAGCGAGGCTATCGCAAGTGCGAAGATGACAGACCTGACCACCATGATTGAACCCCCATCTCCCTGCGGCGACTTGTCGACATCCGTGATCAGGTGAGATCCACGGCGTGCATTGTGTTTCAGTCTACCCTCTGCAGTGCCAGGGGTGCGGGATTCGGCCTTACGTGTGTGCGCGTAACCAGCAACGCGGCCACGCAACGCCCCTAGCTGAGGATACCGTTGCCCGGCCGCGTTGTCTGTGTTGACACGCGGGTTAGGCGACCACCGCCCCGCCCAATCGCTGCCGCGACCACACAGATCCGTCGGATCGCCGGAGGATGATCCTCACGTCGACCATCGTTCGCACGCTCCCCTCTTCCTCAGTGCTTATGCCGCACTCGCGGCAACCTGCAAGACGACCTTGCCTCGCGCGTGGCCCTCGTCGAGGTATGCGAAGGCCTGTGCGGTATCGCGGAGCGGATAGGTGCGGTCTATGACCGGCGTGACCTTGCCGGCCTCGATGAGTTCCTTGAGTGCGAGTAGTCTCTCCGAGTTCGTCTTGGCCACGAAGACCGGACCGATCTGCCTCACGAACAGCGACGAGACGGCCGCCGCGATGATCCAGCCCATGCCGGCGTGACCACTGCTCGGGAGGAGCAGCCCGTCGGGCTTGAGCGCGCGCCGCGTCTCCGACAGCGAGTGGCTCGCGACATTGTCCAGAATGACGTCGTAGCGCGGCCCTAGCTTCGTGAAGTCCTCTCGCGTGTAGTCGATGACATGGTCGGCGCCGATGGAGCGGACTGTCTCGACGTTTGGCGTGCTGCACACGGCGGTGACTTCGGCACCGAGTGCTTTGGCAATCTGCACCGCGAAGGATCCGACGCCCCCCGAGGAGCCGTTGATGAGCACCTCGTGCCCGGGACGGACCTTGCCTTGCTCGCGAAGGGCCTGCAGCGCCGTGCAGCCGGAGGTGGGAACCGCGGCGGCCTGCTCGAACGTCAGGTTGCGAGGTTTGGGCGCGATCGAGCCCACATCGGCGATCGCGAACTCCGCACACGAGCCCCGGCACTCGCCGTAGACCTCGTCGCCCGGGAGAAAGTCGCTCACTCCGTTGCCGACGGACTCAACGACCCCCGCGAAATCAATTCCCTGCACGAAGTCGGGCTTGGGTTTTGGGAAGCCGATGTAGAACCGGATCGGGAACGGTCTGCCTCTCATCCCAAAGTACTCACCGGCCGCCAGGGAGGCCGCCATCACTCGGACGAGCACCTCGCCTTCGCCGGGCACGGGCTTGCCGACCTGCCGATACTCCATCACGTCCGGGGGGCCGTAGCCGGTCTGCACGATTGCGTTCATGATGTCTTCCTTTCATCGGACTCCGCCTCGCCTGTAGCCGGTCGCCACAGGCGCGGCGAACGTCAGCTTGAAACGAGCGTGCGCTCGAGACCGTCGAGGATTAGATCGATGCCGAAGTCGAACAGGGCCTCTTCGTCGTGGGGGTCCACGGCGAAGTCGGCGGCGATTCGCAACAGGGAGGGATAGGCGTCGGGCGCGAGTTCCGCGAGCAGCTCCTCGGCGACGTCGAACGTCTCAACACCCTCGGGCAGAGACAGACTGGATTGCTGTCGCTGGAAGCCGGAGATGTAGGTGTCGAGGATCAGGAAGGCGTTGGCGGCAGCCCGCGGCGTGAAGCCAGCCGCGAGCAGTATTCCCAAGACCCTGTCCGCGTAGGCCAGCTGGGCCGGCCCGCTGTGCTCGCGAGAATCCATGAGTGCGCTCGCCCACGGATGACGCGAGAAGACGTCACGCGCGGAGATCGCACGTCGCCTCATAGCCGTCTTCCAGTCCGGAGACTCCGAAGGCACTTCGATCTGTGCCGCGACGAGGTCCGTCATCCCGTCGAGAAGGTCCCCTTTGCTGGCAACATGGTAGTAGAGCGAGCCCCCTTCGAAACCCAGCTTCCTGGCGAGCTCACGCATGGTGAGCGCGTCGATGCCGTGCTCGTCCGCCAACTCGATCGCCGCATGTAGCACGCGTTCACGATTCAGCGTGTCTCGTGGTTCGCCACTGCGAGTTGCACGTGCTGCCATCATCAATCCTTCCGACTTCGACACTCAGTCTGAGCACCATGGTTCTAACGCTGTTAGAACGCATTCTAACGCCGTTAGAAGCAAGATGCAAGTGTGCATTCTCGCGAGTTCTGGGATCTGGGGATGAGCGACATCAGCGCCCGGCACCGCCCGTGACTACGCAACCGTGACGACGATGTTCCCCAACTTCTGCCCGGTCTCGGCGTACCGGTGCGCCTCAGCCATCTGCTCCAGTGGGAAGCGTCGGTCGATGACCGGGCGCACCTTCCCCGCGTCGACCAAGCCGGCCAGGTAAGCGAGGTCTTCGCTCGCTTCGCCCGCCCCCGCAATGAACACCCGCTTCTCGCTGCCCCTCGAAGCCCACTTGGCGCGAAGGATCTGCATGAAGCCCGGATTGGCCATGAGCAGGCATCCGTTCTCCGTCAACGACCGCACCATGCGACCAGACGGAGTGTTGCGGACGACGTCGAAGATGACGTCGTAGGTCTCAGGACTATCGGTGAAGTCCTCGTTGGCGTAGTCGATGACGCGGTCCGCGCCGATCGTGCGGAGCATCTCGAGCTTCGGCGCACTGTCCACTGCGGTCACGTGAGCCCCGAGGAGCTTGGCCAGTTGGACGGCGTACGAGCCGAAGCTGCCTCCCGCTCCGTTGATAAGGACCCTCTGTCCGCTCTGGACTCCGCCCTTTCGCAGGAAGCGCAGCGCCTCGCCGCCACCATAGGGTACGGCCGCAGCATCCTCATAACTCAGAGTCGCCGGCATCGTTGTGATTGCCCCGGTCTGGGGGTTCTCTCGCAGGCAGAGGTACTCCGCGTACGCTCCAAGCCCGACGCCCGTTGATGCCAAGACCCGGTCACCCTTCCGGAGAGACCGGACGTCTCTGCCTACCGACTCGATATCACCTGCGAGCTCCTGACCAAGCACGGGTTGCCTCGGTCTGATGATGCCGAACGCCAGCCGCATGGGCAGCCATATCCAGGGGGCGAAGTCGAATTTCCGCAGCTCGCAATCGGCCGTGCTCACCGTTGTGGCGCGGATTCGAACCAGCACCTCGTTGTCCTTCGGAACAGGCTTCGCCACGTCCCTCAGTTGAAGGACATCTGGCGGCCCGTAACCGGTGCACACTACTGCTCTCATGAGTCTCCGGTCGTTCGTTCGCAGTGGTTCGTGTCCATCTGTCCACGTGTTAGGCATGAGCGGCGGCCCATGCCGTGCTGGTTGATTCTACCTCGCCTCGTCCGCTCATTGCCCTTGTTAGGCCGCAATCGACTAGCGCAACACACCCCGACGGGACATCACCACCGCGTACCAGTAGAGCAAAGCTGCGAGCCCCAATGGCACGAGAATGTCGAACAACGACTGGCCTATTCCACGCACGCCCAGGCGATCCATGAACCCGAAGGAGATGACGTCGAGACCGGCTTGAGCGCACAGCGCGACCAGCGCGACCGGGACTGTGTAGCGACTCCGGAAAAGCAGCAGCGCCGAGGCCGCCACTGCACCGAAAACACTCACGGTCCAGAAGATGGCCGGAAGGATAGGGTAGTTCGCAAAGTACGCGATCTGGGCGGCGTCATACCGCAGCAGCTCGAAGTAGGTCTGGTTCTGAAGCCAGGTCAGTACGTAGTCATACAGACCGATGCCGTTGAAGACGAGCGCGAACCCTCCCACGAGCCAGAGATGCTTCGGCGCCTTGGGCCTGACAAGCTCATTTCCCACGCTGCCCCCTTTGATGGCCAGGCCGGACATGCAGCCCGCGTCTGAACCTCTCTCCCATCGGTCGGCCCAACGCGTGTGCGCATCAGCTGCGCGCCGATGCCGTCCAGGTCAGTCTACCTCGTGCGCGTCAGCTGGCTGCGCTTGTTAGGTCAGTCCTCGTTGACTTCCTCAGCACGAATGAGCTGGCTACCGTGCCGTACCGACAGAATCTCAACATTCGCGCCGACACGATAGAAGACGCGGTAGGCGCCGAAGATGAGCTCGCGAATTGTCCGACGCCCCATCTCCGGAACGACCCGTCCGCTGTCTGGGAATGCCGTGAGCTGCTCGACAGCATCGAAGAGCCTGTCGGCCCAGCGCTCGGCGGCATCCGGGTCGTCCTGCGCGATATGCACCGCAATCTCCCGAACGCGATCGAGTGCGGGATCGGTCCAGATCACCTGCATTTCTGGATGCTTGCCATGATGCGGGCCTTGGCCTCAGCGTGAGAGATGCCCTCGCCGGCGGCGAGCTGTGCCTCGGCGACGGCGATGTCCTCAAGCAATGCGAGTCGCTCTCGCATGTCCTCGAACTCATGGATGTCAACGACCACAGCGACGCCTCTTCCACGCTGTGTGAGCACGAGCGGTCGGCCGGTGTCGTTGACCTGCTTGACGAAGGACGCGACCCCTGCCCGGAACTCCGAGAGGGGCCGGATGTCCTCATCGAACTTGAACGGCTGCATTGGAACCTCCTAGTACATCTTAATGTACAACCCATAGTACAGCCGAGAATAAGAACGGGCAACGAGTGCCGGTGAGATGCGGGGAATCTGGCCCAACGTGATACGGCATGAGCCGCGTCCTGCGACCTTCATGGTAGCCGATGAAGTGCGAAGTCGGCTCGATGTCGGGGTTAGCCGAGCGTTGCGGTAGCACTTCTGTGCTACAATCGAGATGCCCGACAGTTCTTCCAGTTGGAGGACACATGACTCGCGGACTGAAACTGCGCCAGGCCGGCGGTTCGATTGCGGCCACGCTGCCCAAGGACATGGCCGACCGACTCCATCTCGCCGCAGGCGACACCGTGCTCGCCGTCGAGACCGACCGTGGCATCCTACTCACGCCGTACGACCCCGAGACCGAGGAAGCGCTCGCTATCGCGTCCAAGGTGGCTGGCACGTACCGCAACGCGCTGCGCGAACTGGCGAAGTAGACCGTGGCGCCAAAAGCGAGCGAGCCGCGCTGGGTGAGTAGGCTTGTCGTCGACGCGATACACTTCGACCTTCTCACCACCCACGGCGGCATGCCGGGTCTTCGCGACGAGGACGCACTCGAATCCGCGCTGGCCCGACCTCAGCAGAGACACTCCTACGAAGCGGGAAGCGACCTCGCGACGCTCACTGCCGCCTATGGGTTCGGGATCGCACGCAACCACCCGTTCAACGACGGCAACAAGCGCGTGGCCTTCGTGGTGATGGCGGTGTTCGCGGGGCTCAACGGACTCGACGTCGTGGCGCCCGAGACCGAGGTCGTCACATACATGCTAGACCTAGCCGCAGGGTCACTGACCGAGGAGCAGCTCGCCGAATGGCTTCGCTCGCGACTGGTCGCGAGTCCGGACGGAACGTCCGGCTAACGTGTTGGCACTTCAGCTGCGCGCCGATGCCGTCCTGGTAAGTCTACCGCTTGCGCATCTGCTGGATGCGCTTGTTAGGCGTTTCCCCCGAGGTCAGGATCCATGAGCCGCTCGCTTCGCCAAACCCTGACGACGGTGATGAGCGCCTCGTCACGACGGTAGACGATTCGAAACGGCGGCATCTCAAGCTCGCGCAGCCAGGGTGTCTCGAATTCCGGTACTACCTTCCCGCTGTCAGGGAACAGCGCGAGCTGTTCAACACGCTTGAAGACTTCCCCTACGAGACGCTCGCCGACCTCCGGCGCCTGCTGCGACGAGTACCAGCTTATGATATCGAGCAGATCGTCCTCCGCGGACTTCGCGAACTCAATCCGAAGAGATGCGGCCATCAGACGATTCCCAAGCGATGCTTCACGTCCTCGATCGAGCTGACGCGTCCGGCCTCGATGTCCGCCAAGCCGGAGACGACCGCTCGCATGAACTCCCGCTCATCCTGGGCGGCCTCGAACTCGGAGAGCGCTTGCACGACGGCGACACCGCGTCCGTGGCTCGTGAGCAACACCGGCCGACCGGTCTCGTCCACACGGCGGACGACCTTGCCGGGGTTGATCTTCATGTCGCCGAGAGGGACGACGTCTTCCGAGAACTTCACGGCAGCAGCCATCGGAACCTCCTAACCACACCAGTATTCTGGTGCCGAGTATAGCACCTGAGGGAGACTCGAGGGAACACGCCTAACGCATTCGCGCTTCAGCCGCGCGCCGATGCCGTCCTGGTCAGTCTACCTCGTGCGCGTCAGCTGGATGCGCTTGTTAGGAAAGCCGCCCGACGAACTGAAGTTCATGCCGACGTCGCAATCGCAGCCAGCAGCTCTTGCGGATCAAGCGCCGGGATGGCCGAGTTGGCGAAGTCGCGACGGTCCCGGGTGACGATGGCGGTCGCCCCGATGGCGCGCGCGGACTCGTGAAGAACCGCATCCTCGTAGTCCGCGAAGTCGATGTCTAAAGCACCGTCGAGCACGTCGCGGTCCACCGGTGCGACCTCGAACAGTCCGAGCAACGCATGCACCTGGTCGCGGGCCCTGCGCTGACCAAAGTCCTTCACCGCGATGTAGAACACCGTTGTCACGGTCGTCGCGCAGATCGAACCCCTGATGCGACCGTTGTCGACGAGCGCGAACAGCTTCGCGGCAGGGTCAAGGAACGGCTCACGCTCGAGCAAGACGTCCAGAATCACGTTCGTGTCGAAGAGGACGTTCACCGGTACTTCTCCTCGAGATGGCGACGGTAGTCATCCTCTGTGGAGGTCGCACCCTTCAGCGAGCCGATCATCGCTCGAACTCGGGGAGTGAGTTCCGTACCCGGAATGAGCTCGTCTGTCTCGATGAGCGCGAAGTAGTCCGAGACGAGCTGTGACACCGACTTGCCCGAACGATTCGAGTAGCGCTTGGCCCGGTCGATCAGACGATCATCGAGACGTAGAGTGAGTTTGGTGTTCATGTGGAGCCTCCAAGACGTATAAAACGTGATGTAAATATACGTCACTTCACGACCCGAGACAAGGTCCTGCGGTCTTTCTAACGCACTTGCGCATCAGCTGCGGCCGACGCGCCCTCAACAAGTCTAGCGCTTGTCGCATCTGCTGGATGCGCGGGTTAGGCGAGCCACCGTCACGTCAGCGCTGCGAGTGGATCCGAGCCGACGACACCGTCATCCGAGACATGCTCAGTCCACGCGGATGCGTCCCAGTAGCGGAGCTCATGCTTGCCCAGCGGGTCCGGCAGCCAGCCTGCGGGCGCGGACGCCTGCGGGGTCGAAGAGGGCTGGCGTCTGGCGGGTTCGATCGCCAGGGGGCCCTCGAAGCGACGCAGTCCCACGAGCCCCCTGATCATGTAAGCGAGAGCAAGGACGTGGAAGGCCAGGCCAAGCCAATCCGCCAGGACCACGCACAGGATGGTATCGAGGGCGTAGAGAATCACGACGGGCCACAGCGGCCAGCGGTGGCCCTTGTACATCAGGTACCAGAGCACGAAGAAGACGATCGCGGTGACGAACGCGCCGATCAGCGTGAGCTCCTGTGCCCAGAAGCCGGCCGCGATGGTATGAAACGCCATCAGAAGCTGGGCAGACACGAGGCCAATCAGCATGCGCACGTCTGCGTCGATGAGGGCGAGGGCGGTATTGAAGAAGGTGAAGACCGCTATCACCAGGACCCAGCCGGATGCTCCCCTGGCCCAGTTCTTGTACACCTGCGGATCTGCGTTCACGCCCAGACTCCCCCCGTTACCTGGCTTCGCCTAACGTATTTGGGCATCAGCTGCGCGCCGATGACCTACACCAAGTCTAGCGTTTGTCGCGTCTGCTGAATGCCCGGGTTAGATGAGCGGGGCACGAACCTTGCACCTCTCGCGGCGCGCCGTACGAAGTATGGCCGCCGCCACCCGCCCACATGAGCCCGGAGCCGCCCGAACCCTTCCGACCTGGGCACTTCCCGAGGAGCCCGAAGCGGTCTTACCTGCGTGAAGACTACCCGGATCCCCCGTGAACCCTGTCTTCAGAACCTAGAACCCCGTCCATCTAACGCACTTGCGCATCAGCTGCGCGCCAATGCCGTCCACCAATTCTAGCGCTT
>CAZGNF010000004.1:0-23661 GCA_964527045.1 uncultured Coriobacteriaceae bacterium
CATCGGGCCGCGCCGCCGATGGCCCCCGCAAAGAACGAACCACCAGCTGGCCGCTCTCGCGATCGCGTAGCGTCACATAGCCGAGCTCGACGTTGAATATGCGCATCGCCGAGTCCAGAACCGAGTCAAGGAGCGTCTCCAGATCAAGCGTCGACCCCAGCGCGCGGCTCATCTCATAGAGCGTCGCAAGCTCCAGGACCTTCTTGGTGAGACTCTCGCTGCGTTCGCGAAGCGAGTCGGTCATCGTGTTGAAGTTGTCCGCCAGGCGCGTGATCTCGTTCGTCCCGTGGAACGACACCTTCGCAGTGAAGTCGCCCTCAGCGACGCGGCCGACGCTATCCGAGAGCTGCATGAGCGGCTCAGAGACTCGCCGGGCGACCCACCAGTTGAGACCCAGGAGAATGAATACCGCGAGCGTCGACCACATGAAGATCAGATTCGTGGTGGTCCGCCTCGTCTGCTCGGCGACCGTGGTTGGTAACGCCGCGACAAGGTACGCCGTGCTTCCCGTCGGGTCGTCCCTGAACGATATCCTGTCGGCCTTGAGCCTGAAGGTGCCGTCTGAAGTCGCGAGGGGAACGGTACTGCCTTCTGTGATTCCGGCAAACGCCTCCGTAACGGCAGGGTCGGGCTGCCGCAGCGCCGAGGCGGCGACGGCACCCTGCGGAGTCCCGGTTGTGCGGACCGCCACCGAATGCCCCTTGCTGTCGTAGATCCCGACTATCGCACCCGAGCCCTCCGAGATCCGCTCGACGAACTCATCGTCCACGACCGAGGACAAGGCGAGTGTGTAGGTCGCCCCGTCGGGGCCCTTCACCGGCTCGAGTGCCGTGAGCGTATAGGCCTGTCCGATGCGAATCAGGATGGGGTGGCTCATCGACAGCACGACCCAGTCCCGGTCCGTGCCGCCAAGCGGGAGCACGCCGGGCAGAAGCTGAAGCCGCCCCGTCGCGGCGATCACCGCACCATCCTCGTCCAGCAACATGAGGTTGTCGGCTTCTATCGACTGATTGAGCAGCACGAGGATGCCCGAGAGTCTTTGCGGGTCTCGAGATTGCGCGGCATCGACCAGTCGCGAGTCTTCCGCGGCCATTTTGATGCTCCGCAGCAAGTCGGTACTCGCCTCTTCAAGGCGCGAGTGGGTGTTGACGATAACCGCATCGATGCTTTCGTCGATCCACGACTGGATGATTCGGCCGACGAGGGCCACGGCAATGGCCATCGCAACAATCGCAACCACGACCGATGCCACAACAAGCGGCACGATGATCTGGTTGTGAAGATGGCGGCCGAAGGGGCGCATCGGTTCGCGTGCTCTACTTCGCCGGGGCGAAGCCTTTGCTCTTGATTAGCTCCACCGCCTCTGCGCTCGTCGCCCAGGCAAGAAACGCATCGATCTGCTCACCGGCGTCCTCGGCAGTCACCACACCGAGGGGTCGGATGACCTTGTACGTTCCGTCTTCGATTGCAGCGACCGTCGGCGTTATGCTGTCGAGCTTGAGCATGTTGACCGGAACCTCCTGGGAGATTCCATAGCCAAGCGAGAAGTACCCGATCGCGCCGACAGTAGACTGCAGGCCCTCGATCATGTCGGGTTCGTAATACAGGTTCACGGCTTTGGGTGTGATCTTGAGGTCCTTGCCCAGCACGTACTCGCGCAGGATGATCTTCGCCGATTCGTCCTCATTGCGGTCGAGAATGGTGATCGGCAGATCGGGCCCGCCAAGTTCCTTCCAGTTTGCGTGTTTACCTTCGTAGATGTCGCGGACCTGCTGCGATGTGAGGCCCTCGATCTTGACCGAGGGATGAGTCGCGATGACGAGTCCGTCACGCGAAAGAAGTGTGTAGCGCAGGCCAAGTTCGGCTTCCTCGGCAGTGAGTTCGCGGGAAACGGAGCCGATCTCCAGGTCGCCGTTCGCAACACCCTTGATGCCGCCGCCGGAATGAAGGCCGGGAAGATACACGAACTCCGTCGGCGCGCCCGGGTATTCGGCAGTCAGGATGCGCAGCAGCGGGAGACACGTGCCGGAACCCGAGACGCGAACCGGCTCACCGGGTTTGCGGTCGACGGTGCTCTCGGGGGACTCCGCACAGCCAGCAAGCGCGAACGTGGCAACGAGCACCAAGGCTAGACACAGACGCACCTTGCGTGATGCCATCGAACGTCCTTTCTGGGCTCATGCGTTCACGGCGCCATTCTAACACCACAGGGGCTCCGGGTTGACCCCGAAGCCCCTGTGAACATGACCAGTCGCAGTATTAGCGGTTATGAACAGCTGAAGCGAGACTGCAACATGTCCCACTGACGATCGACATCCGTCTGGATTTCTTCGAGCAGCGCCTCGTTACCGGGGGCGAACAGATGCTTGAACCGACCCTGCGGCTTGAGGAACTCGACGACGGGCTTCCTGTTCATGACCTTGACGGTCTGTCGCCACACGCCATCCTCGACCTCGTAGAGCGGCCAGTAGCCCGTCTGTACCGCCGACTTGGCGATCTCGACGGTCGTGTCGAACGGGATTCGCCAGCCGCGCGGACACGGCGCGAAGATGTTCAGAAACGCGGGGCCCTCAACAGCGAACGCCTTCTCGGCCTTGGCGGTGAGGTCCTTCCAGTGGCTGATTGACGCCTGCGCGACATACGGGATGTTGTGCGCGGCCATGATCTGCGTGAGGTCCTTGCGGCGCTGCTGCTTGCCCTGCTGAGCGGCACCGACTTGGGACGTGGTCGCCCATGCTCCCTTCGGCGTGGCCGAGGAACGCTGGATGCCGGTGTTCATGTACGCGCCGTTGTCATAGCACACGTACACCATGTCGTGTCCGCGTTCCATCGCCCCGGAGAGTGACTGCAGGCCGATGTCGTACGTGCCGCCGTCGCCACCGAACGCGACGAACTTGATCTTCTTATCGGCCGGAATCTTGCCTGCCGCTTTGAGGCCCTTGAACGCAGCCTCGACGCCGGAGACGGTAGCGGCCGAGTTCTCGAATGCATTGTGGATGAACGGGGTCTTCCACGACGAGTACGGGTAGATGGTGGTCGAGACCTCGAGACAGCCGGTCGCGCAACCGACGACCACAGGCTCCACGCCAGCACCAAGCAGTACCTGGCGAACGGCGATGGAAGCGCCGCAGCCAGCGCAGAGGCGATGGCCGCCCTCGAGGCGATCTTCGCGATGGGTGAGTTCCTTCAAGTTTGCCATGTGCGTCGCCTCCTAACGGGAGCCGAGATAGACGAGGCTTGAGGGCGCATCCGCCCCGGCCGCGATCTCCGACAGGTCGTTGAGCACGTTCTCGATGAGCTCCAGGCGCACATCGCTGCCGCCAAGCCCATAGATGTAGTTGATGACCGGAACGCGCTCAGGGGCATCGTACAAAGCGCTGCGGACCTCAAGGAAGAGCGGGCCACCCTCGGCGCCGAAGGACTCTGCGCGATCCATGACGGCGATCGCTTTGACGCCGGAAAGTGCCTCGGCAAGCTCCGCATACGGGAACGGACGGAAGCAGCGGATCTTGACGACACCGGCCTTGATGCCGGACTCGCGCATCTGCCGTGCCACGTGGCGCACGTTACCCGCCGTGGAGCCGATGACGACCACTGCCACATCGGCGTCTTCCATGCCCCACGTCTCAACCATACCGAAGGGACGGCCCGAGAGCTCAGAGAACTCGGCGCCGACCTCCTTGATGACCGCACGGGAGCGCTCGATCGCTTGCCGCTGTGACTTCTTGAACTCGAAGAAGGGTCCGCCGAGTCCGGCAAAGGAGCCGTGTGTCACGGGATTCTCGATATCGAGCAGTGCGTTTTGGGGCGTGTACTCGCCGACGAAGCCGGCGACAGACTCGTCGTCCATGATGCACACGCGGTCGATGGAGTGCGTCGTGATGAAGCCATCGAGGCAGCTCATCGTGGGCAGCAGTACGTCGGGGTGCTCCGCGATGCGAATCGCCATGATGGTGTTGTCGTAGGCTTCCTGCGCAGTCTCAGCGAAGAGCGTGACCCAGCCGGTGTCGCGCGCACCCATGATGTCGCTGTGGTCGCAGTGAATGTTGATCGGTGCAGAGAGCGCACGGTTGGCGTTCGCCATGACGATCGGAAGCCGCATGCCGCTTGCGATGTGCAGCTCTTCCCACATGAGCGCGAGACCCTGCGAGGACGTGGCGGTCATGACGCGTGCGCCGGCCGCCGAGGCGCCCACGCACGCGCTCATCGCGGAGTGCTCGGACTCGACGGTGATGTACTCGGTGTGGACGCGGCCCTTGGCGACGAACCCGGCGAACTCCTCGACGATGGTCGTCTGGGGAGTGATCGGGTACGCGGCCATCATGTCGGGAGCGCACTGGCGCATCGCCTCGGCGACGACCGTGTTACCGGTGGCAGCAATCGTCTTCTGAGTCGGCATCTACTTCACCTCCGGCAGGTCGCAGCCCTCGGGCACCATCGTGATGGCGTCGACCGGGCACGGGTTCGCACAGACGCCGCAACCCTTGCAGTGCTTGAGGTTGAACGTCGTGACCTTCTCGTTCTCGGTGTTGACCGCCGAGTCCGGGCACATGATCCAGCAGATGAGGCACTGGGTGCATGTTGCGTCGTTGCGCTCGGGGCGCTGGCTACGCCAGCCGCCGGTCACGTAATCGCGGCTGTTGCCGGACTCCGGGATCACAGCGCCGAGCGGGAACTCGTCGGACTTCCACTCGTTCAGACCTGAGATGTCCCACTTGCTCATCCTACGGACACCTCCTCAAACGCACGCGTCACCGAGGCGATGTTCGCGTCGATGACTTCCTGATTGAACTTCTTGCCGAAGGTCTTGGTGAGGTGATCGACGATCGGCTGAACGTCGAAGAGTTCCGTCGCCTTTGCGAGCGCGCCGATCATCGGTGTGTTCGGCATGTCGCGCTTGAGCGTCTCAAGCGAGATGCCCGAGGCATCGATTGACGCGACGCGAACGCTGCTGCCCTGCAGACCGAGCTCGGCTCGAAGGGCGTCGGGCGTCTTGCAGGTGTTCACGAGGATGACTCCGTCGGGCCTGATGCCCTCTGCCACGTCGACGATCGCCAAAAGCGTTTCATCGAGGACGACGACGGCGTCCGGGTTCTCGATGTTGCAGTGGATCTCGATCGGAACGCTGCTGATGCGCGTGAAAGCCTTGATGGGCGCACCCATCCGCTCGGGACCGTACTCAGGCATGGCCTGCATGTACTGGTCGAGCTCGAGTGCGGTCTCGGCTACCAGCTTGGCTGCCGTGACTGCGCCCTGACCGGCTCGCGCATGCCAACGGATCTCCGTCAGCTGCTGCATGGTCTCCCCTTCCTTGGTATTCAGTGCGGACTCCGGTCCAAACGTGCGGGTGGCGTTCGGCGGGGGACCGGGAGTCTCACCAGGATACGAGGGTGCAGGCGGTGTGCGGACGATATGCCGCCCTGAGTGGTGCGATTCATCGGTGAACGGTAGCAAGAAACTGGAAAACTACATCTCCCGACGGGCCTCGAGCGCTCTGCCAAGCGTGACCTCGTCGGCGTACTCAAGATCACCACCCACCGGCAGCCCTGATGCGATGCGCGTGACGCGCACGCCGAGCGGCTTGGCGAGCCGCGAGATGTAGAGCGCAGTGGTCTCGCCCTCGACGTTAGGGTTGGTGGCTACGATGATCTCCTCGATGCCGCCCGCGCCGATACGGTCGATCAGTTCACGCACGCGGAGTTGCTCGGGACCGATGCCGTCGATGGGCGAGATCGCACCCTGGAGCACGTGATACATCCCACGGAACTCCCCGGTCCGCTCGATGGCGACGACATCTCGCGGCTCCTCGACGACGCAGATGATGTGTGTGTCTCGGCGAGCGTCCGAGCAGACTTCACAGAGGTCCGCCTCGGCAAGGTTGAAGCAGCGAGCGCAGAAGTGGATCGTGCGCTTCACCTCGATGATGGCGTCAGCAAGGCGCGTCGCGGAGGCCTCGTCCGAACGCAGGATATGGAATGCGAGGCGCTGCGCCGACTTAGGACCGACGCCGGGAAGGCGCTCGAGTTCCTCGAGGAGGCGCGCGATGGGTGCGGCGTAGAACGACATCGCTACATGAGCCCCGGCATGTTGAGCCCGCCGGTGATGGCGGCCATCTTCTTGGCAGCGACATCTTGCGCCTGACGGATGCCTTCGTTCACCGCGGCCGTGATGAGGTCCTCGAGCATGCTGACATCATCAGGATCCACTGCGGCGGGATCGATGGTGACCGAAGCCAGTTCGAGTTCGCCCGTCACGACGACCTTCACGGCGCCGCCACCGACCGAGACGTCGACCTTCTCGAACTTGAGCTCATCTTGGACGCGGGCCATGTCGGCCTGCATCCGCTGGGCCTGCTTCATGAGGTTCTGCATGTTTCCGGGCTTCATGAGGGATCCTCCGCGTTCTGCTCGTTGGCATCGTTGGGAATCTCGGACACGATCTCCGCGCCGAGTTCGTCGATCAGCATACGTTCTAGCGCTGCAGGGTCCTCTGCGGGCACTGGCTCGGCGAGGTGGGTCTCGGCTGCATCTGGGGCGTTCGCCGCGGCGGGCTCAGGCACCGGAGTTGGCTCGGCCGACGGGACACTGGAACCGCCCGACCTGCCGAGTCGGAATTCGACCGGCGGCGTCACGCCGAGAACCGACGCGATGCTACGGCGAAGGAGCTGCACGGTCTCGGGATCGCTCGCCAACTCGAGCGCGAAGCGCTGGTCTTTCGCGAACTCCACCATAAGCGAGTCACCTACGACCTCGATCTCGCTCGAATCGAACAGGTGCGAGCGCGACGGACGAAGCTTCTTGAACGCGGTCTGAATCGCCGGCCAGGCACGCTTCACAGCAGCGACTTCAAGCGGCCCGCCAGCGGTGACCGGCGCCGAGACCGGCTCGGGTTCCTCGGCGGCTGGCTCGGGGCGCACTGCTGGCGCGGGCCCAGGCTGCGCCGCTTTGGCGGGGGTTGCAGCGGGCACAGGCGCGCTGACAGGTGCCGGAGTGCTCGGCCTGGACGGCGGGGCAACTGCCGCGCCCGACTCCAAAGCGGCGATGCGCTCGGCAAGCGATTCGAGCGTAAGATCGGTCTCGGGACGGGCCATCCGGGTGAGCGCGACCTCAAGCGCGAGGCGCTGGTCGGAGGCGTATCGCAACTCGCTCGACAGGCGATCGAGCACATCGAGAAGCCGAACGAGCCGCTCCATACCGAAGCTGCGGGCCTGGCGCTCCAGTCGGGTGCGATCGCCGGCAGTGACGTCCACGACCTCACCTGCCTCGGGTACTGCCGCGACCACGAAGAGGTCCCGCGCATGTCGCACGAAGCCTTTCACGAACTCGGTCATGTCGACGCCGCGCTCTGAGAGGTCGGACACGAAGCGGAACGCGCCCGCGACATCGCGGTCGCAGACGAGATCCGCCGCCTCGAAGAGTACCTCGGCATCGACCTCGCCGAGCAATCCCTCGACATCCTCGAGCGAGATGTTCCCGCCCGAGAACGATGCGAGCTGCTCGAGCGTGGTGATAGCGTCTCGCATCCCGCCGAGCGCGTGCTTGCCGATGAGCGAGAGCGCGGAGTCCGCGACCTCAACCTTCTCTGCATCTGCGATGAAGCGCAGCCGGGAGACGATCTCTTCGACGCTCAGACGATGGAAGTCAAAGCGCTGGCAGCGCGAGTGGATCGTCTCGGGCACCTTATGCGGGTGCGTGGTGCACAGGATGAACACCGTGTGAGACGGTGGCTCTTCAAGCGTCTTGAGCAGCGCGTTGAACGCCGCATTCGACAGCATGTGGACCTCGTCGATGATGTAGACCTTCCAGTGACCACGCGTGGGCGCGTAGTTCACCCGGCCGATAATCTCCTCGCGAACGGCATCGACACCTGTGCGCGATGCAGCGTCGAGTTCGTAGACGTCAGGGTGGGTGCCGGCGGCGATTGCAGCGCAGTCGTCACAGCTGTCATCCGGCGTGCCCGTGGGGCCTTGCTCGCAGTTGAGCGCCTTGGCCAGGATACGCGCGGTGGAGGTCTTGCCGGTTCCGCGAGGACCGGTGAACAGGTAGGCGTGCGCGACGCTGTCCTCTTCTACCGCGTTGCGAAGCGTGCGCTCGATATGGGTCTGTCCGACGACGTCGTCGAAGCTCTGTGGCCGGTACGTCCGGTACCACGATTGATGCGCCACAGATCCTACCTCCCGCCGAGCGCGCGAACCGGTTGTTGACCCCTCGAAGTATACAGGGTCGGGCTGACAAAGCCCGACCCTGTCACACGATTCCGATGCTTCCGGACCGAGCCCCGGACACCCGGCAGCGGCCGCTTATGGCTGCTTCCTTCCGGACCTGACCAGGTTCACGACATACCGTCGCCCGGAGCCCGGTCCCGAAGCATCGTGGGACGAAAGTATAGCGCGGGCGATTCGCTCGCGCACGCTCAGGCAGTATCGCCGAGCAGATCCTTGATCCTGCCGATCAGCTGATCGGCATCGACCGGCTTGGTGACGTAGTCGTCGCAGCCGGCAGCCATCGCCTTGCCGCGGTCGCCCTTCATCGAGTGCGCCGTCAGCGCCACCAGCGGGATAGCGGTGAAGCGCGGGTCGGACTTGATCCGGCGGGTGGCTTCGTATCCGTCGAGCTTGGGAAGCTGCACGTCCATGAGAATGAGGTCCGGCACGTGCTCCGCGACAGCCCCGATCGCTTCCTCGCCGTCCTCCGCGACCACGACTTCGTAGCCGTTCTTCTCAAGCAGGAACGTCACGAGATAGCGGTTTTGCGGATTGTCTTCGACGAGCAGTATCTTTCGAGCCATGTCGTGCGCCTCATCTCACATTCGACCTGCCGCCCCCCGCGACAGGCATCGCCGACACAATGCCGTTCTGAGCGGATAACGTCAAGCATTCACAGTTGGTAGATTCCCTGCGCGGGGCGTTTCGAGCACGTTTCAGGGAAGCTGCGCAAGGGGGTGGCAGTTGAGACACAGATCGTCGAAGTAGGCTGTGGCGGTCGCCTCGACGAGCATCCGGTAGTTCTGCGTCTCGTGCGGGAAGGTCTGGAAGAGCGGATTGTCTGTTCCCGCATCCCCGTCGGTTCGTCCATCGCCGTACCGGTACACCTCCGCCGGCGTGACTGCGCCAACTGAACCGACGAACCTGCTGTCTTCGTGACACTGCTGGCAGATCGGCGCATGACCGGTCTGTTCTGCGGTTCTCGGGTACGGCATCACGTAGCCACGGTTGTGCCAGATCGCGCTCGGAAGATTGCCGGGAGTCGCGCCGAGCAGACCCATGGTGCCGAGCGTCGTCTCAAGCGAGGTGTCGTCCTTCACGATCGCCACACTGTCGTAGAAGAAGGCGCCTGAGGTGGTCGCAAGCGAGTCGACGGGGTGATTGTGCGTCGTGCCGCCGGTTCCCCGGCCCTTGTGGCAACCGAGGCACCAGTCCGAGCCGTAGACCGGGGTGCTCGCGTCAGCACCTGTCGGGCGCTGCTTGAGCAGTTTGTCGGTGCTCCATGACTGGAGCCAGTTGCGATCCGTCGCGTGGAATCTGACGCGCTCACCGCTGAACGTCGCCACGACGCTCGCGGCATGTGGAGAATGACAGTCACCACAACTCAGTGTGCCGTCGACGCCTCCGAACGAGACGACAGCCGAGCCACCGCTCGTTGCGTCGCCGCCCGGCACCACATTGGTCGCATCGATCGAATGACTCGCTCCGACGTTGAGGCCACGCGCCGCAATCGCTCCGTAGACGCCCATGCCAGCGGTCCCGTCATGACAGACCATGCAGTTATCGGTGACCGTTGCGTGGGGAAGCAACAGCACGCCAGCGGCGGGCGCCTGATGGACCGAGTGACACTCCGCGCACTTCGTGCTCGTTGTTGCGTAGCCGCCGTGGGGACCGACGCGGGTCTCGAAGAAGAACTCCTCGGCGTGACACGACGCGCAGTCCCCGGGATCGCCCGGGAAGGTAGCGCCGCCCTCAGCCCAGCCGTAAGCGGACGCCGCGCCGACGAACAGCAGCAAGGCGCACAGGCACAGCACTATCGCACTTCGGAACTGCATCCCGCCCCCTCACTGGCGATGCATAAATCCGCGTTTCGTCCGATACTTGAACCTAGCATCCCGGAACAGATACAGCAAGGCTTAGGAAGACTTAATCTGCCGAGTCGGACCGAGGAGAGCACCGTGGGCATGAAGAAGAACGCACCTGACGCAAAGACGCGCGCGCTCCCGCTGTACAGCCGCATCCTCATGGTGCTCGGCGGCGTCATGCTCGTGGTCGTCCTGGCCTTTGTGATCTGGGCCGAGACGCCCCTCGGTCCCGCGCACGATGCGCTCGCCGCACTCGAAAGCGGCGGTGGCGTCACGGTCACGCGAACGTCGGCTGGGTGGGAGTTTGCGCCTGAGGGCGACACGACCACCGGCATCGTGTTCTACCCCGGAGGGCGCGTCGATGCCCGGTCGTACGCGCCACTCGCGCGTTTGTTCGCCGAGCGAGGCTATCTCGTCGTGATCACGCCGGTGACCCTCAACCTCGCGGTGATGAGCCCGAACGTGGGCGACAAGGCGCGACAGGCCCATCCCGAGATCGAACGGTGGGGCATCATCGGGCACTCACTCGGAGGCGCGATGGCGGCCACACATGTCGCTGCACGGCCGGGCGAGTACGAAGCACTCATCTTCCTGGCGGCGTACCCGCCGGACGGGACTGACCTGACTCAGGCGGTGCCGATCGTCGCCTCGGTGTATGGCGACAGAGACGGTGGCCTCAAGCTTGAGAAGGTCGAGTCCACCAAGGTCCTGCTGCCCGCGACCTCGACCTTCACGGAGATCCCGGGCGCGAACCATGCGCAGTGGGGGTCGTACGGCCCGCAGCCAGGCGACCTCTCGGCCACCATCGACCCGGCAGAACAGCTCGGCTACGCAATCGACGCGATCGAAAGCACGCTCGGACCCGCTCGCTAGCGGCCACGTAGTTCGCGCGCCGCGTCCTTCCCGATCCATCGGGCGGTCGCGTCACTCGATGCCGAGAGATGCTCTGCGAGGGCGAGCGCTGGCGGCAGCAGCGTCGCACTCCGCTTGCCAATCTGCCGGAGCGCCCAGTTGACGGCCTTCTTCACCATGTTCCGCGGGTCGGTCGCCTCACGCTCGATCGTCGGCAGCAGTGAGAGGAAACGCTCATCAGGCCACGCCTTCTCGTGGACCGCAAGCGTGGCCATCAGCACGAAAGCGGCACGCTTGACGAACTCCTCGTCTCGGGCAGCCCAGTCGATCGCGGTCTCGTACGCGTAGGGCGTATGACGGTAGAGGTTGAGCATGAGCCCGTCGCACAGGTCCCAGCTGTCGAGATCGCCAACCTGCCGCTCCATCTGCTCCGGAGTCACGAGGGTCGGCTCATCGATGATGCTGGCAAGCATTCGCGCCTCGTGCACGCCGGAACCCCAGAGCGCGAGTGCGATCTCGTGCCGCCACGCTCCCCCGCCGCGACCCGCTTCGCGCTTGAGCTCGCGGGCCAGCGCGCGCACCTGCGAGACGCTCACGCCGAGTGTCCCCTCGGCGCTGATGCCGAACCGCGCCATCCCGGCGACGTTGTCGGGATTCGACATCGACCGCAACTGGCCGAGAAGCTCCTCGGCGCGTAGCGCTGGCATCACGGTCATCGCATGCCTCCGGTCACCTCGTGGACTCGCACCGAGCGTAGGAGCGCAAGGTAGTCCGGGTCAAGCGCCAAAAGGCCCGGTGACTTACCATGTACGCATGGACACTCCGCTGCTTGAACTCCACCACGCCACTGTCGTTCGCGACGGCCGGACGATTCTTGAGGTCGACCACCTCGTCTTGAACGAGGGCGAGCACGTCGCGATCCTCGGCCCGAACGGTTCGGGGAAATCGACGCTCGTCGGTCTGCTCACGCGCGACGTCCGACCGCTATTCCGACCGGAGGGACCGTGTGTGCTCCTGCGCGGCAGGGCCCTCTGGGACCTTGCGGAGGCACGTCGCCTCCTCGGGGTCGTCTCGGATTCGCTCCAGGAGGACTACGATCGTCGCGTCACCGTTCGCGATGCGGTGCTCTCAGGGTACTTCGGGTCGATCGGCCTGTACCGGGAGCGCGAGCTGACGCCCTCGATGCGCACCCATGCCGAGGAGATCATGCTGATGCTCGGCATCTCGGCGTACGGACAGCGGATGATGGACACGCTCTCGACCGGTGAGGCGCGCCGTGCGCTCATCGCTCGGGCGCTCGTGCACGAACCCGCAGCGCTCGTGCTCGACGAACCGTGCGACGGCCTCGATCCACACGCGACATGGAGCTTCCTCAAGACGCTACGCAACCTCGCCACCCCTGAGCGATCGCTCGTGCTCGTCACGCATCACGTGAACGACATCGTACCGGAGGTCGGGCGGGTGATCATGCTCAAGGACGGACGCATCGTCGCCGACGGGCCCAAGGAAGAGGTCATGACCTCCGAGCAGCTCTCGGCGCTCTTCGACTTCCCAGCCACGCTCGAGGAGCGCGACGGCGCGTACCGACTCTGGTAGCTACTCCAGCACCGCGATGACGGCATCGCGGGCAGCCTGGCTGACTGCTGCGGTGGAGCCGAGGAACCGCACGTGCTCGGCATCCACGTAGTTGTCTTCAAGCAAGGCGCGGATGCGCGAGTCGAGATACGTCGGAGGCGTCAGGATCACGAGCGACTTCGTCGAGCCCTGAAGCGGACCGGCTGCGAGCGCGTCCGGGAACTTGTCGCCTGTAGCGATGCCAGCGTCTGAGCAGGTGAAGCCTTCCTCGGCCTGTGCCCACGTGGCGAACGCCACGGTCATCGCGTACTTGTCGCTTGCCGAGGCGATACGGCGCACGGTCACGCCAGGCATACCGACCATGGCGGTCTCGACCGCGGTCGAGACGTTCGTGGTCGAGCCGACGATCTGCAGCTCCGTCACCCCAAGCGCGGTGATGGTCGCCCGCAGGTTGGCATCCAGGCCCGTACGTCCCACAAGCAGGATCGGACGCTGCGCGCTGAACGCGACAGGGGAAGCCAGCAGCGCGTCCGGGAAGTCCATGCCGGTCGTGACGAACGCCTTGCCCGAGAACGGAATCCCCTTCGTATCGAGCACGGTCCGAAGCTCACGGGCGATGAGGTTCGCCGTAGCGAACCTATCGGGACCGCCAAGGCGCTTCACGTTGGCGCTGCCGACAAGCGCCTTGAGGTCGTTCTCGGTCTGCGTGGAGACAACGACCGAGCTGCCCGTGATGTAGATCTTGCGAGTGGGCTGGCCCTGCGTGAGGCGAAGGATCTCGGAGCGCACGTAGGAGTTCAGGCCGCCGGTGTCACGGACAAGCAGGATCGGGCAGTTCACGGCACCAGCAAGGCCGCCGGCGCCCAGCGCATCCGGGTACTTGATGCCGGTCGAGATGATGACGGTGTCGCACGAGCCAGCGGCGAATGATGCCCGGGAGACTGCCAGTGCGGTCGCGTAGCGGTCGGGGCCTGCGATCTCGGTCCAGGAGAACTCGCGTGCGTTGACGTCGTACAGAATCGTGTCCGAGCAGGTAAGCGTGTTGAGCGCCGCATCCCTGTACTGCACGAGGACCGTCCGCTCGCCCGCGATCTCGGGGATCGTTATGTCCTGCTCGGCCGCGTACGCGACCCAGGAGCCGTAGGTGACGCCGTCGGCGGCGACGCGCATCTGGGTGGCGCCAGAGACTGCCGAGTCGATGGTGACGCCGGTGTCGCTCGTGGCGACGTCGCCATCGTTCAGCGCGAACGAGCCGGTCGGTGCCGTCACATCGACGCGGACGCGCCGTTGCTGTGGAGCGCTCCAGTTGCCACTCTCATCGCGGGCGCGCACGTGCAGGTACCACTCGCCATCCGCAAGACCGGAGTAGGAGACGGTCGTCGACGGCCCTTCCGGCGTCGTGTCCGGTACGGTGCCCGAGGTGTGATCCAGTGCATACGAGTACGTGATGGGATCATCGTCCGTAGCACTCCACGAGAACGTCACATCGTGGCTTGAGTACCAGGTCGTGTCCGAAGGGTGCGTCGATGACGCGACGGCACCCATGACCGGCGGAGTGATGTCGCCCGAGGAGCCGTAGATCCAGCGAGCACCAGCGATGTCGTCCTCGGTAAGTGTCCTACGCTGGCTGTTCGAGCCGATCGTCCCGCACATGACCTTGGTCTGGTAGACACCGGTGTCGATGAGCGAGACCTCGTTCGTCCCATACTGATCGGCGAGGTTCAGTGAGTGACCCAGCTCATGAAGAGCCACGGCCTGGATATCGAAGGTTCCACCGGTGCCGTCGCCCCACGCGTAGTAGTCGTTGAAGACGATATCCGATTCGATGATCCGGTTGTACGGCGTCCCGCTGAAGTACCAGTAGCGGTTCCAGGCGAGCGTGCTTCCCGAGAAGCCCTCGCTCGCCCAGTAGATGTCGTTTGAACTGTTGTACTCCGAGGGATTGAGCGTGCTGCTGCATGCTCCGCCGTTCACGAATTGGAACATCGACGCGGCGCTCCACGTGGCGGCGGCGGCATCGACGAGCGTTGTCTCGCTCGCACCGGCGTCGAGGCAGTTCGGATTGATGTGATACGTCTCGGAAAGAACTCCCGCGCTCCACGCCGCGCCGCCGAACGAGAAACCGACGTCGTACGCATAGTCGAGACTGGTCTGCCCGGAGCTGTTGGTGACAGTGACCGCACCGCTTCCCGCGCTCTTGGGTACCTCGCAGACGATGGTCGTGTCCGACCACGACGTGATCACCGCCGGAATGTCGGCATACCCGGAACGGAAGTAGAAGTCGACGCTGCCCTCGGTCGCTCCGAAACCGCCACCGGAAATGGTCACGACATCGCTGGTTCCGGCGCTGACGTTCGATGGCGTCATCGAGCTGATCACCGGCGTTGCAAGCGGCGTTATCACCGCAGCGGCCGCATCAGCAGCGCGCGCGACGAGGGTCTGCGAGAGGGTCTCGGCGAGGGTCACGGGCATGCCCACCGCAGCGCGAACGCGGCGCTTGAGGGTGCTCAGCGGCTCGCGGGAGGAACCGACGCGCTCGCCCGAGACCGAAAGCGCGCCCTGAAGACCGCCGACGACCCGGTCGTCTCGGCCTACGAACACGACGTACCGTCGACCGCGCGAGAAGGAGGGCAGCTCGCTCACCGCAAGGCCGATGCCGCCGACTTCACCGCCCTGCTGGGTGAGTGTGAACGTGCTGTCGGGAGCGCCGGTGACGACGTCTGCCACGCTGAACGTGAAGTCCGTGACGATGCCGCCGCGAGGACCGGCCGCGGGATCGACGAGTCTGGAAACGGTTGAGACGCAGTCGACGACGACCACGTCGCGCGCCTCCCGGGACATCTGCTCGATGGAGAGCGGAATGCTGGCGCCGAAGGCGGGAGCTGCGAGCACGAGAACGAGGAGAATGGCGGACAGCACAACGGCCATCGCCATCGACGTCAGGTGACTGAGTCTGTTCTCGGTGTGCATGCGTGCGATTCCCGGCTCCCGTGCGGATGCTTTCACAGGTTGTATCGGCACGATGCCCGGAAATCCTAAACCGCGGCGTGCGAACGGTCACACATCTCGTGCGAGAGGCGCTAGCGCTTCTGGGCCGAGAGCACGAACTGCCTGATCGTGAACGACAACTCGCTTCCCTCGCCCTCAGGCTCCATCCACGCAAGAGCGCCCTCGCTGGCATCGGCGAGCATCTCGCGAAGGCGGACAACCGTCTCGGGAGTGCACGACTGCATGCGCGTCCATTCGTCGAGCACCATGCGCTTCCCGAAGCGGGCAACCTCGTCGACGTCGAGCCCGGCACGCCGAATGACCTCGACCCACGCGTCCACCGAGAGCGCGCGGTGGTGACTCGGGTCGCGCAGGCGGTCGAAGAGATTCACGAACGTCGCTGAGACTGTGTTCTCCGGCACGCACTGGTCCTGCAACACGAAGCGACCGCCCGGCCTGAGCACGCGGGCGACCTCATCGACGAACCGCTGCACGTCGGGAAAGTGGTGCGCGGCGATCCGGCAGGTGACCAGGTCGAACGACTCGTCGGGGAACGGGAGCTTCTCGGCATCGCCGAGCACGAACTCGATGCCCGAGACGCCCCGCTCGGCAGCAAGCGCGGCGGCTGCGGTGAGCATCTCGGGAGTGAGGTCGAGCGCGATCATCCCCGCGACGCGTGGCGCGACCGCGATGGCGGTGTGACCGCCTCCGGTCGCGACGTCGAGCGCGACCCACTCGGGGCGCGCCTGCGTGAGCTCGACGAGCTTCTCCAGGTCCGCTCCGCCTGCGTGTGCTGCGCTCTTCACGTACTCGTCAGCATTCGCCGCGAACCGCTCACGCGAGAGGGACTTCGGGTCGGTCATCGGGCTCCTCCCGAGAGTGCGCGCGCGATCCTCGCTGCGAGGCGCACGTTGTTGTACACCAACTCCTTGTTCGCCGTTTCGCTCGCACCTCCTGTGAGCGCGTGGATCCGGCCGAGCAGGAACGGCGTCACGGCCTTGCCACGAACGCCCTGCTCGGTCGCCTCGGCGAGCGCGGTCTCGATGACGCCGTCGATCTCGTCGTGCGACATCTCGTACTCGGGCGGAATCGGGTTCGCGATCACGACGCCTCCTGCGATACCAAGCTCGCGTCGTGCGCGAAGGACGGCTGCGATCTCCTCGGCGGTGTCGAAACGCGCATCAACGCCGAAGCCGCTCGTGCGCGTGTAGAACGCCGGGAACTCGTCGGTGCGGAAGCCGAGAACGGGGACGCCGTGCGTCTCGAGGTACTCGAGCGTGAGGCCAAGGTCGAGCACGGACTTCGCGCCGGCGCACACGACCGCGACATCCGTGCGTGCGAGCTCCTCAAGGTCCGCCGAGATGTCGAAGCTCGTCTCGGCGCCCCGATGCACGCCGCCGATGCCGCCGGTCGCAAAGACACGGATACCCGCCATCTCCGCGATCATCATCGTTGCCGCAACAGTCGTTGCACCGTCGCTTCCGCTCGCTACGAGCGCAGCCAGATCGCGGCGACTCACTTTCGCGATGCCGGGTGCTGTCGCAAGGTGCTCGAGGCCGATGCTGTCCAACCCCACCCTGATCTCGCCGCCGATGAGCGCGATGGTTGCAGGAACGGCGCCTTCGTCTCGCGCGCTTTCCTCGGCCGCGAGCGCGCATTCAAGGTTCGCGGGGTACGGGAAGCCGTGGCTGATGATAGTGGACTCGAGCGCGACCACAGGCGCACCCGCATCGAGTGCGACGCGGACCTCGGGAGCTACCTTCAGGTGGTGCGTCACGACAGCATCTCCTCCATACGTTCCAAGACGGCTTGCTCGGCGAGCGTTTCGCTCACGGTTCGCTCGCTGCCAAGCGCGACGGACGCGACTGCCGAGGCGAACGCCGCAGTGTGCGTCGTATCGAACTCCTCAAGCACCGCGTAGACGAGCCCGGCCATGTACGCGTCACCGGCACCAGTGGCGTTCACGACATTCGCGGGCGGAGGCACGAAGCGCACGCGGTTCACGCCCGATGCGAACAGCGCACCCGCGATGCCGCCGGTGATCACGATCCGCTCGGCACCGGCGATGAGCAGCGCGTCGACGGCAGCGTCAACCGCGCCCGCTGCGGTGCCCGCGATGGCGGCGGCTTCCAGCTCGTTCGTCTTAAGCGTGTGCAGCTTGCCGAGAAGCCCGCGAGCGCGCGGCGCCTTGGCGACCGAGACCGTATCGAGCAGGATCGGGCGGTCGCCCCATCGCTCGGCGATATACTCGAGCGTCTCGGCGGGCAGGTTCGTGTCGAGCACGATGATCACTGACTCGTCGATGGCGGCTGCATGCATCGCGATCGCCTCGGGCGTTATCGCCTCTAGCGCACGCATGTCGTTGATGCCGAGCGCGAGATCCCCCTGGTCGTCCATGATCGCGAGGTACCGCGGCGCAGCACAACCGGGGGTGGAAACGGTCAGCAGCTCGATGCCTACCTCGGAACAGCTCGTTGCGATCTCGTCGCCAGCCGCACCCTCACCGAGCGAGGTCACGAGCCGGGTGGTGATGCCGAGGCGTGCGAGGTTCTCGGCGATGTTGCGTCCGACGCCGCCGGGACTCGTCCGGATGTGGCCCGGATTCGAGTCGCGCGGCACAAGCGGATGCTCGACGAAACCAAGGATGTCCGTGTTCGCTCCACCGATGACCGTGACAGGACCGCGCATGTGCCCTCCTCGCGAGAATGCCTACTCAGCGATGGTACCGCAGCACGGCCGTCCTTAGCCGCTATCGCCCAGGTTGTCGAGCCCGAGCCGCCGGAGGAGTGGCGGTTTCGGACACCCATAGATGTCCCAGCCGCGATGCGCGTAGTAGCGGCGCTTCATCGGCTCGAGCGGCACGACGCTTGACGGGTCGCGCGGATCGATGGGAACGGTCGTGAGCCGTGTTGGAAGTGAATCGTCGTCAGCGGTGATGCCGAATCGCATCCCGATGAGACGCTCCAGCGTGTAGCCGCGCTCGCCGATGGCCCAGAAGCCGCCGAACCCAAGCTTCATGCCCGTAGCAAGCTCGATCGCGCGGATATGTGGCACGAGCGGCATCGGGATGCCGAGCGCGGCTGGCGGAACCGCCCTGAGTGCCCGCAGTGCGCCTCCCGCCGAGCCGAGCACGGCGTTCGCGACTTTGCCGAGCGGTCCGTCCGCGCCCGTTACGAGCGGTCCGGGCAGCACCCCGAGCGTCGTGAAGAGACAGCCGCCGGCAGCCGACACGGCTTCCATGAGGTCCTGGAACATCGCCACGAGCGCGTGTTTGCCGCGCTGCGAGCGCCCGCTCATCTTGAGCGCCAGCCCCTCGAGCGCCACGCCATACCCGCCATTGAGGTGGCATGCCCCGCGATTGGAAACCGCGTACCCGAGGCCGTGCCCGATCGCATTCCGCGGCTCGTATGCGGCGAGCTCCAGACCTTTGGCCTGCATCGCGATGTCGAGGGCGCCGTACCGACGAGCAATCGCCCGCGACCCGGTCGCCAGCGCCGCACCCACGCCCCGCTTGTACGCTATATCGCTGAAGAGCTCCATGAGCCCCTCCGCTTTACCAAAGCGAACACCAGCGTCCCACTGCTTGCGTTCTGTGAGTTCCATCGCCAGGGCGAGCGTCACCCCCGTCGTCATCGTGTCGAGTCCGAGCTCATCGAGCTCCCGGTTCCACTCGATGATGCGCCCAAGGTCTGACACGCCCAGGTTGCTCCCCAAGAGCACGAGAGTCTCAAGCTCGGGCCCCTTCACGCGCTCCCCGCCAAGCTCCACGACGCGACCGCACCTGATCGGACACGACAGACAGCCCGTCTGCGAGACCAGGCGCGTCTCGGCAAGCGTCTCTCCGCTGATCGCGTCCGCGCCCTCGAAGCTCCCCGTCTGGAAGTTGCGCGTCCCAAGGATCCCGAGCTCGTTCATGGTGCCGAGGAACCCCGCGGTGCCGTACTTAGGGAGCCGATCACCGGCGACCGGATGCGCCTTGAGCGAGGCGGTCCATTTCTTCACGTGCGCGTGGAATGCGTCCGGCCTCGCCGTCTCGGGGCGCCGATCGCCGTGAGCGGCGATTCCCTTGAGATTCTTCGAGCCGAACACGGCACCCATACCTGTGCGGCCGGCAACGCGCTCGTCGCTGACGAGTGCAGCATACGGCACTAGATTCTCCCCCGCGGGACCTGCGACGATCGTGCCGCATTTCCCCCCGACCGCCTCGCGGAGCGCTGTCTGCGCCGCCGAGGTGCGCATCCCCCACACAGCTGTCGCGTCGCGGAAGTGCACACCATCCTGGGTGATCTCCAGCCAGACGGGAGACGAAGCACGCCCCGTGATGACGAGCGCATCCACGCCCGCCTTCTTGAGATACGTGCCGAATGACCCACCCGAGTTGGACGTACCCAACACCCCGGTCAGGGGCGAGAGCGCCGAAACATCGAAACGTGATGTCGAAGGCGCGCCGGTGCCGTTGAGCGGCCCGGTCGCGATGACGATCGTGTTCTCAGCGCCGAGCGGATCTGTTCCGGGGGCAAGCAGGTCGTACAGGATGCGCGCGGCCATGATCTTCCCGCCGAGGAAGCGACGCCTGTCATCATCGGTCCACGGATACTCGGACACGGCCCGCGAGGTGAGGTCGATATACAGGACCGTGCCCGTGTAGCCTCCGAGGCTCGTCGTCATGCAGCTCTCCTAGAATGCCTGGCGCAGCAGCGTCAGGACGTCGTCGTAGCCCGCGTCTCTCGGATTGAACGCCATCGCGCCATCGTTGATCGCGGTACGAGCGATGACCGGCAGCTGTTCCTCGGTCACGCCCGCCTCGGACAGCGTGAGCGGCATGCCCGTCTTGTCGTGCAGCAGGTGGTTGAGGGCGCGAACGGCCTCGATCGCGGTACCACCACGGTCGGCGGGGTGCTCGCAACTGTATGCCTCGGCTCCAGCGAGGTGGAGCAGCAGCTCTCCGTACCGATCGCCAGCGGCGCTGAGGTTGTACGTCATGCCGTGCGGCAGGAGAATCGCCATCGCCTCGCCGTGTGGAACACCGGCAACGCCACCGCACGCATGGCCGATCGCGTGCACGATGCCCACCATGGCGTTGCTGAACGACACGCCAGCAAGCAGCGCGGCGTTCGCCATCGCCAGTCGATTCTTCTGCACTTTGGGTTTCGCGAGGACCGCGGGCAGATACTCGCGGATGAGGTCGATGGCAGCTCGCGAGTAGCAGTCGGAGAGCGGATTCGCCTGGCGGCACGTGAACGCCTCGACCGCGTGGCACAGCGCATCCATCCCCGTTGCAGCCGTGATGCGTGGCGGCAGCCCGACCGTCATACGCGGGTCGAGAACGGCCACGTCGGGCAGCAGGTTGTACGACACGAATCCCATCTTGACGTGCCGTTCCGTGTCCTTGATAACCGCCGCGCTCGTTACCTCCGAGCCGGTCCCGGCGGTCGTCGGCACCGCTATGAACGGCACCATCCGGTCGCCAACGAGAACTTCCGAGCCCATGTACTCCATGAGATCGGTCGCGCCGTGCGTGATCACGATGCTGGCACCTTTCGCGGTGTCGAGCACCGAACCACCACCCACCGCGACGATCGCGTCGCAGCCGGATTCCGCGTACGCTTTCGCGACATCGTTGACGGTGCTCACCGAGGAGTCCACCGGAACGTCGTCATACACCACGCCAGCCGGTATGAGCCCCTTCTCGAGCGCGCCGATCACGACATCCGCCACGCCGAGCGATCTGAGCTGCTTGTTGGTGAGTACGAGCGGCCTCGTGACCTTCATATTGGCGAGCTCGAACGGTATGTTCTCGATCGCCCGCTTGCCCGAGAGGATCTTGGTCGAGTTGCGGAACTCGTAATACTCGGGAATCATGCCGCTCCTCCTTCGACGAACACGGGTGCACTCGATACTGCGAGCGTCAGCGCATAGGCGGCGATCATCGACTTCTCCCGAGAAGCGGGCGACGGAAGAATCCGACGCGTCATGACCGCGGGGAACAGGTATCCCTCAACGATGTGCAGGCACCGGACGACGGACATGCCGAGCGAGATGTCACCGGCAAGTGTGGAGCGGTGCTCGGCAAACGCCGGCAGCGCACCCTCGGGATTCTTGAATGTAACGAGGAGCGTTGGCTCCACTGCGCGGCTGCCCAGATGGCGAAACACGCCGTCTTCAACGCTCCAGGATGTCTGCGGCCCGGACGGCGCCACGCGGAGCGTGACGACGGTACCCTCGGGCCACCTGCCGACCTCACGTTTCACGCGTGAGTCAAGACGCGCGCACGCAGCGAAACCTCGCCCCAGGAAGAAGAACACGATCGCTATGATCCGCCGTTTCATCGGGCCCCCGTTCTCCGATGCGCCGAACCCATCGCAGGCGCGCTACCATCGACGTGCATAGCTGGTCTCCCCCCGCTGAAACGCTGAAGCCGATGCCCTTAGCGTGTGCCCATCATAGCGCTACCTTACCCGGCGGTGCCCTCGAGGATGAGGTCGCGGGCGGTCCGGGTGAGCTCGCGATAGACCCGGGCACGATCGCTCATGTTCCCCACTATGAACGCCGAGAGTGAATCCGCGCTCTCGTACTGCTGTGCGCGCTCGGCGTAGCGCGTCGCATGGAGCGAGCCGCCGGTGCTTGCGTAGCGCACATAGGGTGCAAGCGTGCGGCGCTGCCGCGCGGCGGCATCGAGCATGCCAAGGATGACGTCGACCTCACCGTCGGCCTGATACGCTCTGCCCTCGGCGAGGTGCACGAGCTGCGGTGGCGGGGCTACGTGGCTCTTGGCGCTGTAGCGCGGATCGACCTGACCCACGAAGGAGACGATCGTCGTCTCGACGAACGCATACCCGCTGCCCTGATACCCCTGCCCGGAGCACGCAACACCGACTGCGGCGTGTCCGCCGGCATCCAGGACCCAGACCGCCGTGTCGTACCCCTCGTGCTGCAGAAGCGCTGCGAGTAGCACGGTCTTCTCGGAACACACCGCGGTTCGCGCCACGAGTACCTCGGATGGAAGCCGGAAGTCCCTGCGGACGTCACCGTACGGGATCTGCTGCACCGCGCGAGCGAGCAACTCGAGGTACTGATCGCTGTCCAACCGCTGCTCGAGTCTGATGAGCCGGAACTCGTCGGTCAGCCGACCGATGAGGCGGCTATGGCTCAACTCATCGACGACCGTCCTGAGGTAGCGCTCACGATTCGAACCGGATGACTCGAAGACAGCACTGGTGTCCAGCGCGCGTTCTCGATCCACGCGATCAAGATCGACGGGGACCTCGATCAGATACGTACGCCCGGCGAAGTCGAAGACGAGTTGCGCGTCGAGCGTGCGTCCGGGAGTAGCCCGGCGCTCAAGAGCCGCGATACTCCGATCGAACGAGCGCTCACGGGCAAGACCGCGGGCGAATCGCCCACCGATCACCGCCAAGGCGACCAGACTCATGACGAGCGCGACCCGGGCAACCCTCGCCCTGCGCTTACGTCGCGTCGGTCCCGCAGTCATCATCGGCTCCTTATCGGTGCCGCCTCACCAAATGCCTATACCACCATGGACGCTGCAAGTGTGATGCCGGATTCCGCTCAGGCGTGGTTACTGCCCTTCGGACTGGCTTGAATGAGCCGCACCGCCTCATCGCACGAGTCGGTCACTCGCATCAGATCTATATCCTCGGCGGCGATGGTTCCCTCGGCCACGAGCCGCTCAAGGAAGAACTCCATCATCGGATTCCAGAACTCGGTACCCATGAGCACGATGGGGAATGCCTCCATCTTGCCGGTCTGAATGAGCGTCATAGCCTCGAACAGCTCGTCGAGCGTGCCGAAGCCGCCGGGCATGATCACGAACGCCCGCGAGTACTTGACCATCATCACCTTGCGAACGAAGAAGTGCTCGAAGGTCATCACGCGATCGAGGTAGGGGTTGGGGCGCTGTTCGTGCGGCAGGTGGATGTTCGCTCCGAGCGACAGGCCGCCGGCTTCACGGGCGCCGCGGTTGGCGGCCTCCATGATGCCAGGACCGCCACCGGTCATCACGCCGTAGCCGGCCTTCGCAAGCGACTGCCCCATCTGGCGCGCAAGCTCGTAGTGCGGATGCCCTTCAGGAAACCGTGCCGAGCCGAACACGGTGACCATCGGTACATCGATGTTCAGGAACTCGAAGCCGCGAAGCAGCTCGAGAAAGATCCGCAC
>CAZGNF010000004.1:23671-31786 GCA_964527045.1 uncultured Coriobacteriaceae bacterium
ACTCGGCTTCGGCACCGACGACTTGCTCAAGAAGCGAGGGTGGATAGGCGTCCAGGTCGTTCGGGTTGAACTCGGGCATGTGACCTCCTCGGCTGAAGTGCACCTTGATGGTACCAGGAGCAGCGTCTGAGGGAATCGGGAAAACAAGTGTTGACCCTCACGTTACGTTAGGGTTTAGGCTGGTACCGGAGGTGAGAACGCATGGAACACACGGTAGGAGATGTCGCCGGAGTCGCAGGGATCAGCGTGCGCACGCTGCATCACTACGACGAGATCGGCTTGCTTGGCCCCTCGGAGCGCTCCGAGGCGGGATACCGGTTGTATACCGACGACGACCTCGTGACGTTGCAGCAGGTGCTGTTCTTCAAGGAGCTCGGATTCGGGCTGGAAGACATCAAGCGCCTGATGCACGATCCCGCGTTCGACCGCCGGGAAGCGCTTCGCCTTCAGCACCGCATGCTCGCCGACAAGGCAGCGCAGCTCATGAAGATGATGGACGCCGTGGAGCAAACGCTCGACGGCATCGAGAAAGGCACGACGATGGCACCAGATGACATGTTCGAGGTCTTCGGCGACTTCGACCCGAAGCAGTACGAAGCGGAGGTCGAGGAGCGCTGGGGCGAGACCGATGCGTACAAGGAGTCGGCACGTCGCACCAAGGGCTACAAGAAGGAGGACTGGGCGCGCTTCAAGGCGGAAAGCGAACAGATCGGCGGCGATACCGCTACGCTCATGGACGCCGGCGTACCCGCGACTGACCCGAGTGCTATGGATCTGGCCGAGCAGGCCCGGCTGCAGATCGACAAGTGGTTCTACCCCTGCTCGCACGTGATGCACGCGAACCTCGCCGAGATGTACCTCGCCGACCCGCGCTTCACTGCGACGTACGAGAAGATGCACACCGGCATGGCGCAGTACTGGCACGACGCGATTCTCGCGAACCTCGCACGCTCCCGCGGCTAGACGCATCCAGCACGAACGCCGGAAGGGCGGCTCCTTGTGGAGCCGCCCTTCCGTTGCATGCTATGAGTTCCGCGAGGACTAGGCCTTGCGGACGTTGCTTGCCTGCATCTTGCCGTTCTGGCCGGTGGTCACGTCGAACTCCACAGCCTGGCCCTCGTCGAGGGTCTTGAAGCCGTCGCCCTGGATCTCGGAGAAGTGGACGAACAGATCGTCGCCATCCTCGCGCGAGATGAAGCCGTAGCCCTTGTCCGGGTTGAACCACTTAACGGTACCGTTAGCCATACCAAACTCACTCTCCGCCCCCTCGGGGGCAAAACAAAAGCGGCGAGACAACGTATCCGCGAGACAGCCGGACTGTCGCGCCGCAAACCCGTGGCCCACGTTTGGACCCTGCAATATCATAAGCGAACATAACGGACAAAGAAAAGACCGCCTAACGCAAGCTGTCTTTGCTTCGCGCGATGACCCTTCCAAGCCGAAGCGAGTTGCCCACGACCAGCAAGCTGCTACCCGCCATGGTCGCCGCGGCGATGGCGGGCGATAGACCATGTGGAGGGACGCTTAGCGGTCCAGGAGTCTGCTGGCCGTACCGCCGAGGATGGCGTCGAGTTCCGCGTCTGTGAAGCCCATCGCGCGGATGTGCGCGATCTCGCCAGCCGCGTCGGTCCAGGGACCGTCGCTCCCGAAGAGCACGCGATCCGCGCCGTGCGCGCGCACGATGGCCACGAACTCCTCATCCGACAGGTGCCCAAGCGTGAACGCGGTGTCGAGGTAGACATCGCGGCCTACAAGATGCTCGGGGACATCGTGCCACTGGCGGAATCCGCCGAGATGCGCGAGCACGACCGTGAGGTCGGGGTGACGGTCGATCACGCGGGCGAAGACATCCGGCGTTCCGCTGAGCGTCTGGGGACCGATATCCGCGCCAGCATGCGAGAAGAAGATCATGCCGAGCGACGCTGCGGCATCGAAGAGCGGGGTCAACTTCGGGTCGTCGGGCGAGAACGACTGATACTCGGGATGCATCTTGAAGCCGCGCAGGCCAAGGCCCTGCATCCTCCGGAGCTCCTCGATCGGATCCTCGAGGTCGGGGTGCATCGCACCGAACGGCACCACGTCCTCGCTTGCGAGCGTCGCGACCCAGTCGTTGATCGCACGGACCTGGCCGGGCTTGGTCGCGACCGGCTGCACCACGGCGCGTCCGATGCCCGCCGCCCGCATAGCCGAGCGAAGTCCGGCCACCGTCCCGTCGTAGCGAGCCGGCACCCCGTCCCCGCCCGAGAGCGCCGCGATGGCAGCGGGCGCCAGAGCGTCGGGCCAGATGTGCGTATGGAAGTCCGTAAGCATGCCGAGAAGTGTACCGCAGGGAACGGCTCTCGTACGCCCGTATCGCAAGGCACGTACAGTACAATCGGCGTACGAGTCGAGGGGACCTGATGGAGCATCGCAGGAATACATCGGCGGCTACGCCGAATCAGCCACGTGAGCGGGCGGCGTTGCTTGCTGTCGCCCTGCTGCTCATCGCCGTGTGCACGTATCGGGCGACGCTCGGCATTTCCTTTGTCGACGACGCGCACTACCCCGCGCTCACGCTTCGGCTCGCCGAGGGCGCTCGGCCATTCGTCGACGAGATGACCACACAGGCGCTCGGCTTCCTGCTTGCGGTGCCGTTTGCGAAGGCGTGGACCGCGCTGTTCGGCCTCACCGGATTCGTGCTCGCGTTGCGGGTGTTCTACATCGCGGTAGCTGCGACCGTTGCTGTTGCTGTGTACCGCCTCCTGAAGCCATCCTTCGGCGCTGTTGCAGCCGCCCTCGGGGCTGCCGTCCCATGCCTCGTGCCGCCCTACAACGTGTTCGGCATGAGCTACAACACTGCCGCCATGCTCGGCTTCGTGCTCGCTGTGGCGCTGTGCGTGGCCTCCATCCGTGATGACAGCCGCCGGCTCGCCGCGGCCGCAGGTGCGAGCGCAGCCTTCGCGGCGATCTCGTATCCGCCGCTCGTCGTCGTCGCAGCCGTGCTCGCCATCGCGTACATGATCGTCTCGCGCTCGCGGCGTCTTGCGCTCGCCGCACTCGGCGGCGCTGCAGTGGTCGTCGCCATCTTCTGCGTGTGGTTGCTCGCAATCGCACGCATCGCCGACATTCGACACGCGCTCGACTATGCCAGCACCGTCTGGTCTGGCTATCGCTCCCCCGCCGAGAAGCTCACCGTGCTTCTTCGCTTCGCCAGGCGGGCGCTGATCACACGTTGGACGCTGCCTGCGTGGCTTCTCGGCGCGGTCGCGGCTGTCCCGCTGCTGCCTCGCCGCATCCGGGGTATCGCCGCGCTCCTCGTGCCCGTCGCGTGCCTCATCCCTGCTGGACGCGTCCTTGCATCTGGTGGCGGCCTCGAGAAGTTCGGAACCAACGGCGCCGCATACCTCGTGCTCCTCACCGCAACAGCCACACTTCCCGCGCTGACGACGGCATGGGCCGAGCGGAGTGCGGACACGCTGCGCGGCCTTGCCATCGCGCTCCCGACCGCGATCGTCGGCTACTTCGTCGTTGCATACTCGACGAGCTCAGGGTGGCTGAGCGCGGTGCCGGTCATCGCGGTGGCGCCGCTCGCGGCGATCGTGCTTCCGGCATGGTGCACGCTCGTCGCTGACAGTGGGCTCGGTCGCGCTGTTGCCGCGATCGCGATCGTCAGCGTGCTGGTGGCCCTGCTCTTCTCGACATCGTTCAACGATTCGCCTCCGCTGACCCTGCGCCACCGGTTCTCTTCCGGCGCGCTTGCGGGAATCACGACCACGCCGACCCGCGCGGCAGATATCGATCGTATCGTGGCAGCGGGTCAGCGATGGTCCTCGCCAACCGACAAGGTGCTCGTCGTTGGTCGCCCGCTCGGCTACCTGCTGGTTCCCGGAGCCGCGCACACCAACGCCGCGTGGCTCGTGACGGGGCCCTCGGATCGCTACACGGTCAAGTACTTCGAGGCGACGGGCGCGCCGGACGTGGCGTACATCAACCGCAGCGTGCTCTCCTCGGCGGGCGGCCTGGAAGCAGCGGCGGCCGAGGATCCGCTTGTGGCGTACCTGGCACGCGACTACGACCTCGTCGAGACCTTCGACCCGTTCGCCGTGTTCGTCAGACGCTAGGCGTCGCGGCGCGGGAATCCTTTGAGCTCGCGCACGAGGTAGAGCGGGCGATGCCTGACCTCTGTGTAGATGCGACCGATGTACTCGCCAAGCGCGCCGATGGTCATCAGCTGCACGCCTGAGAGCAGCAGGATGAGCACCGACAGCGACGTCCAGCCCTGCACGACCGCTCCGCCGGTGAGCTTCATGATCACCAGCACGATCGCCGTCACGAACGCCGCAGCCGAGACGAACAGCCCCAGCCACGTGGCGAGGCGCAGGGGCCGCACCGAGAACGCCATGATCCCGTCGGTCGCGAACCGGATCATCTTCGCCAGTGGATACTTCGTGACACCAGCAACGCGCGCGTCGCGAACGTACTCGACCTGCACCGCATCGAAGCCGAGCCACGCGACCATGCCGCGCACGTATCGGTGGTGCTCCGGCATCGACTTGAGCGCCTCCACGGCGCGACGACTGAGCAGCCTGAAGTCACCGGCATCCACCGGCATATCCACGTCCGAGAGCGACCGCATCACGCGGTAGAAGACCTTCGCCGAGGCAAGCTTGAACCAGCTCTCGCCGTGGCGCTTGCTCCGTGCACCGTAGACGATGTCCGCTCCGTCGCGCCATCGCTCTACGAACTCCGCGATGACTTCCGGTGGGTCCTGGAGGTCGGCGTCGATCACCGTGACGGTATCGCCGCCCGCATGCTCGATTCCCGCGGTTATCGCGAGCTGATGGCCGAAGTTGCGCGAGAACCGGATGAGCCGAACGCACTCGTCTGCTTCGGCGATGCGCTGGAGCTTGAGCCAGGAGCCGTCCTTGCTGCCGTCGTCGACGTACACGATCTCGAACGGGTCGCCAATCGCCTTCATCGCGGCCGAGCAGCGGGCATGAAAGGCTTCGATCCCCTCCACTTCGTTGAAGACGGGAACGACGACCGAGTGCATGGCAGAAGTGTCCACGACTACCCCTTCTCGTGCTGCGGCTTGCTCGCAACGAGCACGAGCGACATACCGACTGGCAGATCGAACCGCTTGAGGATCGGCAACTCAAGGCCGAACAGACCGCGCATCGCCGCGTTCATCAGACGCGGTGGCTGACCCACGCCAAGCGACCATCGCAATCTCAGCATCCTCGTCAGCTGTCGCTCCAACCACCCCGCGGGCAGAAGTATAGCGTTGAAGTAGCTCGCACGTTCGATCGACAGCCCCGCATCGCGCACGGCCCGGGTGAGCGTGCGCAGCGTATAGCGACGGAAGTGGGCGTTCGCGACATCGTGCGGCCCCCAGAGCGAAGGCAGCGCCGGCACCGTCACGATCAAACGGCCGCCCGGCCGCAGAATGCGACACACCTCTGCGAGACCCGCCACGTCGTTCTCAAGATGCTCGATCACGTCGAGCGCCAACACGAGGTCGGCGCTCGCATCGGGATCAGGCAGGTGCTCCATGCTCGCGAGGAGCACGTCGGAACCGCGGGAAATGCACAGCTCTGCAGCCACCTCGACCGGCTCGATGCCACTCACAACTGCCGAGGGAAACGAATCCTGCAGCGACCGAAGCGTGCCGCCCGTGCCACACCCGATCTCGACAACGCGGCTCACGCTCTGCGGCGCCCACTGTGTCGCCAACGCCATCACGAGCCGACGGCGAACGACAAACCACCAGTGCGTCTCTTCGAGCACGTCGAACTTGAGTAGAAGTGCCCGGTCCATGCGGTTGACTGTCCTCGCGTATCGAATGTCGAACCGACGCCTCAGTGTATAGTACAGTCCGTCGTTCCGAGTAGCGCGAGGGTGGTCGATCGGGTGCGGTTCATGCGATTCGGCGTGGTCGGAGTCTCCAACACGCTTATCACCATGGCGGTCTTCAATCTCGCTGCCGTGCTCCTAGATATGCCGGCAATCGCGGCGAATGCACTGGGGTGGAGCGCCGGTTTCGCGAACTCCTACTTCTGGAACCGCCGCTGGACGTTCGCCGACAGGGCAGGTACGTCAACGGGGCGCTCACTGGGGCGCTTCGCCGTGGCGAGCCTGGCAGCACTCGCAACGAGCAGCGCCGTCATTGCGTTGCTCCAGGCGCTGGTGCGGACCACCGATCTCGGCGCCAATCTACCGGCACCGCTCATGCTGAATGCCATCGAGATCATCGCCATCCTGGCATCGCTGACTGTGAACTACACGCTGGCGACGCTGTGGGCATTCCGAGAAGACCCTGCTTAGCAGCGCGCCTAGGGCAACTGGCTCAGCGGGTGGCAGTTGAGGCACAGATCGTCGTAGTACGACGTCGCGTCCGCCTCAACGAGCAGGCGATAATTCTGCGTCTCATGCGGGAAGTTCTGGAACCGCGGATTGTCTGCGGGGGCGTTCCCATCGGTAGCCGTGACGGAGAACGGGGCCGCGTCGCCGATGTTGTCCGTCAGCGTGCCGACAGCGCGCGCGTCCTCGTGGCACTGCTGACAGATCGGTAGATGGGCTCCCTGCTGCGCAGTCCTCGGATACGGGATGAGGTAGCCGCGGTTCGTGCCCGCAAGCGTACCGGTGGTCGTCACCGAGGTGGGGTCGTCGCTCGCCAGACGCGCAATGTTCGAGTACGTGAAGGGCGTCGTGGTCGTGGCCAGGCTGTCGACCGGGTGGTTGTGCACCGGACCGACCGCTCCTCGGCCCTGATGACACGAGAGACACCAATCCGAGCCATACTCGGTCACTGCTGTACCGGTCGTGTCACCGGGATGCTGGCGAAGAAGCTTCGTCGTCTTGGTGCCCTTCGCGAGCGCGAGCGGGTAGGTCGTTCTCCAGCGTTCGGAAGCATACGCGGCAACAGTTTGCGAGTCGTGCGGGCTGTGGCAGTCGTCGCATCCCAGATTGCCGTTGAGTCCGCCGAAGGCCATGGTGGCGCTTCCGCCCGATGCCGCATCGCCGCCGGGTACGACGGAGGTCGTGTCGACGGAATGGCCGCCGCCCGTAGTCTGCGGATCGACGCCCGTGCGCGCCTCAATCGCACCGTAGACACCCATGCCACCGGTGCCGTCATGACACGTTTCGCAGGACGACGTGACCGTAGCGCCCGGCAGGAGTTGCGGACCAGCGGCGTCGTGGATCTCGTGACACGCCGGGCACCGCTGCGTCGTGGCCGTGTACAGCCCGTGAGGTCCCTTGCCGGCGGCAGCGCCGAGAGCACCCATATGCGGCGCATGACACATCGCGCAGTACTGACCGCTCGAGTCGGGTACGTGGCACGGAGCGCAGTCCGTGACGACGCTTCCGATGTGGCTTTCGGGCATGTTGCCGGGCTCGTCGAACGCAACCGCAGTGGACACGAAGAGGCAGAGCGCTACCAGCGCGAGCGTGATCGTGATTACCGCGAACCGCGAACGAGAACGCACGGAACTCTCCCTTAAGTCGACCTACACCTAGTGGATTTATACGACTTAAGAACACTCAACCGCAAGCGCCCTACGACCGACGGTGCAACAATCTGCCAAGCGGCGGCACCGCAACCTCTATGGCCCGCTCGGGACAGAGCTCCTGACAGCAGTAGCAGCGGATACACGCCGCGTAGTCGTGGACAGGCGGGACGCCCTTGCCGTTCTTCCAGTCGACCGCTTTCGGCGTCACGGGGCAGACGCTCACACACGTGCCGCACGCCGTGCACTTCCCCGGGTCGATCACCGGCCGAGGCACGACGAGACGCTTCGCGAGCGTACCTTTCGGCTTACCTGAGTCCGTGGTCGCCTGACGGCTGCGGTTGACGTTGTACTCCGCAATGACGAACTCATCTATGTCATCGCCCACGAACTCGATCTCGCTCGCGCTGCCAAGTCCCCACCGCTCGCCATACGTGATCGTGCCGACGAGTGCGGGATCGAGATTCATGATCCGACACGCAGCGGCGTCGATCGCCACCAGGTCGTCGGAGAGCATGATGACCCCGACCTGTCGCGGGTCGCCACCGCGAGGGCCGTTGCCCTCCATGCCGATGACGCCATCCATCACAGCAAGCCTCGGCCGAAGCAGCCGGTTGAGATCGACGAG
>CAZGNF010000005.1:0-29199 GCA_964527045.1 uncultured Coriobacteriaceae bacterium
CTGCACGGTAAGCGTCGGCATCCCAAAGAGTCCTGCGCCGGCGAGATCTCCGGAGAGTCCGGTCGCAATGCGCTGCGTCCACATCACGAGCAGCATGAGCGCAACCAGCACGCTGAAGACCGCCATCCCCGTGCGCGGGAACCCTGCCGAGAACCTCGCTGGCAACCCCGCGATGTCGATCGTCGAAACGATCCACACGATCGCACACGCCGCGGCGGCGTAGAGCACGATGAAGACCGGGAAGAGCGGTCCAAGCGCCCAGAACATCGCGTACATCATGTACTGGTAGAAGAAGTACGCCAGGATCCCGATCGCGAAGAGCCGTCCGCCGAGCGACCCACGCAGCAGCGACGGCAGCGCGAGCAGCAGCGCCGGCACCGCGAAGATAAGCGTCACGACGTCCCAACCCACACCCTCGGCCACAACCCGTTCGGGGTTGAACGCGTAGATGCCGTCGGTGGCGTAGTTGAACTGCTCACCGCGGATGCTCACTGCCGAGGCGGTCTTGCCGCTGCCGCGATCGAAGACGCCGATGGCGGCGGCAACGCCCGCCACGAGCGCGATCGCCAGGCACAGCGCCGCGATGCCGTTGAACGTGCGGCCGGCGCTCATGACAGCCCCAGAAGTGGAGCGATCTCGCTCGCCCATGCAGCCACAGCGTCGAAGTCTCGGAAGTCCCCCTCCTCGGCCTTCATCGCCTTCATGATGAGGCGCTCCGGCAGCGAGAACTTCTTCGACTCGTACGAGCCGGCGAAGAGCCCGATCGCGACCGGCGTCACGCCCGTCTCGGCGATGAGCGGCTCGGTGTACGCGCGTACCGCATCGGCTTTCTCCGGCGTGGCCGCCATGGTGAGTCCCACGGTGAAGAATGCGGTCGGCACACTCTTGAGCGCATCCGCATTCGCCGAGAGCCACGACTTCACCGAACCGTGCCAGTTGCTGGCGCGCACGCCACTGCCGACGACGATCGCGTCGTAGCCAACGGGGTTCGGCTTCTCCTCGGCGGGCTTGACGTCCACCATCGTGCCAGCAGTTCGCAGCGTCTCGCCGATCTTCTCGGCGATACCCGCGGTGCTTCCCGACTTCGTTCCGTAAACGACCAGTACCGTGCTCATCACACACGCTCCCTCTGTGTCGCCGCTCCCGACCAGAACAGGTCGAACAGCTGCTCGATTCCATCATCCGTGCTTACGTCGGCGGGCATTGGCGCCACGCCCATGACGATCCGGTACATCACGTAGCTCGACGTCAGACCGAAGAACGCCTCGGCCATCACATTCGCGTCGATGTCGGCACGCAACTCGCCGGTCGCCTGGTGCTCGGCGATGTACGCCGCCAGTCCCGCTGCGTTGCCGGGAATCCCCTCGCCCAGTAGTGCGGCGACCTCCGGAACAGAACGCGCGTCGAACGCCATCCGAATCGCGAGCGCACCGCCGGCCATCGTGGCCTCGATCTCCATGCGCGCAAGGCGCAGCAGCGTCTCGCGGACCGACTCCGACTCGGGAGCGCTTGCAGCTGCGAAGCCAGCCTGCTGCTGCTGGATTCGCGTGCCGAGCGCCCTCAGGAGGCCGACCTTGTTCTCGAAGCGGCGGAAGAGGGTGACCTCGTTCACCCCGGCCGCCTCGGCGATTGCGCGCGTGGTCGTCCCGGCATAACCATGGACCGCGAAGAGCTCGGCGGCCGCGTCGAGGATCCGTTCACCGGTGTCACGTGCTGCGCTCATGGTAGCTCCAATCGATACTGCATGTAAGTGCCTACTTGCACTCTACAGGACCGCCGTGGCGTAAGTCAAGCAAGTACTTGCATTCCTCTTGGGAACGAAGAAGGGCGCCGCCCGAATCGGACGACGCCCATGCTGTGGCCGAGAATGCCTACCAGTACATATCAGAGGGCTCGAGCGATCGTCCCGTGCGGCCGGTGAGGCGCCAGCCATCATCAGTCTGCACGACGTAGACGCGAAGTCTTCCCCCCTGCGGCATACCGGAATACGGATCCTGCCCGCCGAGCGTCAGCTCGAGGATGGTCTCGTCTGTCTTGGTGTCGGTGTAGCCCATGTATTCCATGCTCGACATGAAGCCGATCGTGCCGCTTGTCTCGCTCGCAGCCTTCTCGAAATCGGCGCGAACCTCCGCAAGGTCGACGTGGGTGTCTGCCTTGTCATAGAGATCCATGTACTCCTCGACGTCACGCTCCTCGAGCATGTAGCCAACGTCAGATGTGACCTGGTCGGTGAGCATCATCAACTCCTCGTCGGGACCGCCACCCCACGGAAGCCCACCGAAGTTGAAGAGCATCATGCCCAGCACGACGACCATGCCGAGAATGATGAGCGACTGAATCGCCACCGCGACACTGAGGACGATGACGGTCTTGCGCTGCGCTGGCGGCGCGACCGTCGGCTGCGGCACATACGCTTGCGCGACGGGCTCTTGGTCTGACATGGTGTCTCCCTCATAGGCAAACGTGTACGACCTTCAACTTAACACGTTGTTCTCCGAGCAGTGGTCGGAATCTGCCGCACACGCGGGCACCGCAGAAAGAGGCGCCGCCCGAATCGGACGGCGCCCCGTGAGTTCCTACTCGATCTCGCCCTACGCCTCCAGCAACACCACTGCATCGACGAAGAGCTCGTACTGGTTGTCCTCGTCCAGATCGTGGATGCGCACCTTCTCGACCTCGCCCTCGCCAAGCACCGAGAGCAGCCGTGCCTGGTAGAGCACCTTCACGTCGGAGCGCTTGATCTCGCCCGAGAGGTCCTCGGGCAGACCGAGCGTGTCGAGCTCGGTCAGGAACACCACGCGCGGCGTCACCTTGGTGAGCTCGAGCGCCAGCTTCGCCGAGGCGGGTCCACGGTCGAGGACGAGCGTGCGCTTCTCGGCAAGCTCACTGATGTCGTCGACGTGCTTGTAGAGCCCATGGCCGAGGTAGTCGTCCGCGTTCGCTACCACTGTTGCAGCCGGCACCGCGCAGCCGGAGCCGACGCCCGCGACCTCCTCGGCAGTGAGCGGCTCGAGCTTCTTGCCGGAGCGCCAGTTCTTGATGGCGTCGTGCAGCGCGTCGGCCGCCAGGTTGGAGCAGTGCATCTTCACCGGCGGCAAACCGTCGAGCGCGTCCGCCACGTTGCCGCGCGTTACGCCGAGCGCCTCGTCAAGCGTCATGCCTTTCACGAGCTCGGTCGTCATCGACGAGGTCGCCACCGCCGAGCCGCACCCGAACGTCTGGAAGCGGATATCGGCGATACGGTCGTCGGCGACTCTGATGTACATCTCCATGAGGTCGCCGCAGACCGGGTTGCCCACGCGTCCTATCGCCACGTCGTCACCCTCAAGCGTGCCGACGTTGCGCGGGTTGCGGAAGTGGTCGAGCGTCTTCTCGGAATACTGGGTGGATTTCATGGGAAGTCTCCTAGTCCGTCTTGTACAGCGGCGACATCCGGCGCAGCCGGAGCACGATGCCCGGCAGCACCTCCATCACCCGGTCGATGTCGCTGTCCTTGCTGAAGCGCCCGAAGGTGAACTCGAGCGAGCCGTGCGCCTCTTCGTGGAGCAGGCCGCACGAGATGAGCGTGTGGCTCGGCTCAAGCGTCTTGCTCGAGCATGCCGAGCCGGTCGAGACCGCGATGCCCTCGTCGCGCATCGAGAGCAGGAGCGACTCGCCCTCCACGCCCTCGAAGCGGAAGTGCGCGTTGTTGGGGAGGCGCAGCGTCGGGTGACCGTTGAGGTGCGAGTCGGGAATCGTCGAGAGCACCGCCGCGATGAGCCGGTCGCGCATCGCCGCCATGCGGGCCGCGTCGGCCGCCATCTCGGCCGCGGCGATATCGGCCGCCTCGGCCATCCCGACGATGAGCGGTAGCGGTTCCGTGCCCGAGCGAAGCCCGCGCTCTTGCCCGCCGCCCATCGCGATGGGGCCGAGCTTCACACCTTTGCGGATGTAGAGCGCGCCAAGACCCGGAGGGCCGTAGAGGTCGTTGCTTGAGAGCGTCAGCAGGTCGACCGGCACCTCGCGCATGTCGATGGACAGCTGGCCCTCGGCCGCCACCGCATCCACGTGCAGCGCAACGCCCGTGCCCCTGAGCATCTCGGCGATCTCGGCGATAGGTTGAATGGTGCCGATCTCGTTGCTCGCCCAACCCACGGAGACCAAGATCGTGTCGTCGGTGATGCGCGAGCGGAGCTTGGCCGGGTTGATGCGGCCAAACTGGTCGGGCGGCACCTTGCCCACGGTGAAGTCGTTCTTCTCCAGGTACTTCCCGATGTTGTGGACAGAAATGTGATCCACTTCCGAGATGATCACGTGGTCGCCCGCGCGCTTGTTGCGATTCGCATAGCCAATGAGCGCGAGGTTGTTGGACTCGGTCGCTCCCGAGGTGAAGATCACCTCGTCGGGCTCGGCACCGATGAGTGCCGCCACCCGCGCGCGGCTCTCCTCGAGAGCGGCAGTCGCACGGTCGCCGACGCCGTGAAGCGACGCCGCGTTGCCGAACTTCTCGCCGAAGTACGGCAGCATCGCGTCGAGCACCCGGGGGTCGACCGGCTTGGCCGATTGGTAATCCAGGTAGACTTCCTCAGGCATCGCACACCGCCTAGAACCACATGGTGGCGCCGGCATCGAGCGCGAGGTCGTTCAGGGTTGCGGCGCCAACGATCTTCACGCCGTCGATGAGTTCCACGGTATCCCAGCCAAGCATCTGCTTCGAGGCTTCGCACACCAGAACGGGGATGCCCATGTCCATCGTCTTGCGGAGCATCTCGGCCACGGTCGGGAACGAGCCTGCCTTCATCTCCTCGGCAGCACCGGGCTTGAGCACCTTCAGGCCCATGCCCAAGTAGTACACCGTCGGGTTGAGGTTCATCGCCTTTGCGGTCTGCGCGAGCACGAGCGGCGAGTACTGCCGCATCGGGTCATCACTGGTCTGTACGTACAGGATCGCATTCTCGTCCTTCATCGTCGGCCTCCTACTCGCCCTTACGGATAAGGAATCGCTTGTGGTCGCCAAGGTCTTCAACAGAAACGACCTCGTGTCCGGCGCGCTTCGCGAAGCGCGTGAGATCCTCCTCGGCTGCGGGGTCATCTGCGAAGACCTCGAGGACGTCGCCGACCTCGAGCGCATCCATTCCCTCGCGCGTCTGGAACAACGGCTCGGGGCAGTAGAGCCCAATGCAGTCCAGTGTCTCGGAGACGGGATCCGTGTGACTCATAGTGCACCTCGCAACTCGTCGGTCTTCTCTGCAGAGCGGACTATTCCCATCTGTTGGGTAGGAATACCGTAGGCCGTGAACCAGGGCACCGGCAGATGCGTCGAACCTCTGTCGGATGCTGATTCAGGGAGGCACATGATGAAAACAAGAATCGTTGCACTGCTTGTACTAGGCGTGCTCGCGCTTACCCTGGTCGGGTGCGCCGCCACAGCAGAGCCAGTCCCCGACCAGAGCGTCACGCCGCCGTCAGGCGAGCCAATGACCGGCACCCGTCTCGCACCGGGCCTCTACGACCTGGACGACGGCACGGTCCAGGCTGTCGGAACGCTCGAGTACCGCGATCTTGAGGGCGGGTTCTGGGCCGTTATCGGCGGAACCGAGGCCGACGGCAATGTGGGCGCTGTCGTGGCGGTCGTCAACAACCCCGCAGACTTCGAGGCGCAGCTCAAAGCGCTCGACGGCAAGACGGTTCTCGTATCGGGCACCCGCTTCGACGGGGCCTCGATCCGGATGGCAGGACCTGAGATCGTGGTTAGCGCGATCGAGGAGATCAGCGACACAGGTGGAGCTGCCGAGTAGGCGCAAAGGGTGCGCGCATGAGTCGACTGGACGATCTTGAGCTGCTAGAACTGCCCGACCGCGCCTCACTGCGTTCGTGGCTGACCGAGAACCACGCCTCGTCGCCGGGCGTGTGGCTCGCCGTTGGTAAGAAGGGCAACTCCGTCACGAAGCTCGCCTACGACGACGCTGTCGAGGAGGGACTCGCATTCGGCTGGATCGACAGCACCACACGAAGACTCGATGCCGACCGGTACCAGATGCTCTTCACGCGTCGGCGGCCGATCAGTACGTGGGCCCGCACGAACAAGGCGCGGGTCGAGCACCTGCTCGCCGCCGGTCTCATGGCCGAGGCGGGACTCCGTGCGGTGGAGATCGCCAAGGAGAACGGCTCGTGGATGCTGCTGGACGATGTCGAGTCACTCGTCATGCCAGAGGACCTCAGCAGCGCGCTCGCCACGAATCCCGTTGCGGAAGAGGGGTTCGCCAGGCTGAGCGACTCGGCGAAGAAGGTGGCGCTCTACTGGATCGGCTCGGCGAGACGGACCGAATCGCGCGAGAAGCGCATTGCGGCAACGGTGGCGGCGGCTGTTGAGGGGAAGGCACCGATCGGGTAACACGCAGCGCACGCAAAGTGGTAACGTGGTGAGCCATCGTCCCCTGACAGAGCCTGGGCCATGGCTGCCATTATCGAAGCGTGGCGCGCCGGACTTCTCCGCCGCGACAACTGGATACCGAATATCACTGCCGGCATCGTGGTCGGCGTCGTCTCGATACCCCTCTCCATGGCGTTCGCGATCGCCTCAGGCGCCAAGCCCGAACAGGGCCTCTACACGGCAATCGTCGCCGCACTCGCGGTCTCGCTCTTCGGCGGTACGCGCGTTCAGATCGCCGGTCCGACCGGCGCGTTCGCGGTGCTGCTCTTCGGCGTGACAGCGAAGTATGGCATCGCAGGTCTGCAGGTCGCGACGGCGCTCGCCGGCATCATGCTGCTGCTCTTCGGGCTCACGAAGCTTGGCGGGGTCATCCGCTTCATCCCGGAGCCGGTGATCCTCGGCTTTACCGCTGGTGTCGCTATCCTCATCTGGGTCGGTCAGTGGCAGAGCTTCTTCGGTCTGCCGAAGGTCGCTGGCGAGCACTTCCACGAGAAGTTGCTGGCGCTCCTGACCGCACTCCCCACCCTGCACGTCGCAACGGCACTGCTCGGCCTGGCCAGCATGGCGATCATCGTCCTGTGGTCGAGAATCCCCGTCGTGGGCAAGGTTCCGGGCCCGCTCGTGGCGCTGCTGGTCGCGACGGTGCTGCAGTCGACCCTCCACATCGAGGGAGTCGCAACGATCGGCTCGGCATTCGGCGGGATACCCCGCGGCCTGCCAACGTTTGCGCTGCCGCTGCTGCCGGTCGGCACTATCCTGGAGCTGCTCCGCCCCGCCTTCGCCATCGCGCTGCTTGGCGCCGTGGAATCGCTGCTCTCGGCGACCGTCGTCGACGGCATGACGGGCTACCGGCACGACTCCAATCAGGAACTCGTCGGGCAGGGCATCGCCAACGTGGCTGCGGCGCTCTTCGGCGGCTTCGCGGCCACCGGTGCCATCGCCCGCACGGCCACCAACGTCCGCCATGGCGGCAACAGCCCGATTGCCGGCATCGCAAGCTCGGCCACGCTGCTGCTGACGGTGCTGGTGCTCGCACCGCTCGCGTACAACGTGCCGCTTACGACGCTCGCCGCCGTGCTGTTCGTCGTGGCGTGGAACATGAGCGAGGCCAGGCGCGTCGTACGCACGGTGAAGCGTGCGCCCAAAGCGGATGTTGCGATCATGCTCATCACGCTCGGCCTCACGGTCTTCACCGACCTCATCGTTGCGGTGAACGTGGGTGTCATCCTCGCGATGCTCAACTTCATGCGCCGCATGTCCTCCTCGGTGGAAACGCGCGCGCTCGATGCCGAGGAGGTGGTCGGCCGGCTGCCGCAGTCGAACACGCAGCCGATTCCCGAGGGCGTCATCGTCTACACGATCGAGGGACCGTTCTTCTTTGGCGCGGTCCAGCAGTTCGAGGCGGCCCTCGAGCACACGCACACCGAGCCGACGGCGCTCGTGATCAGCCTGGAGCGCGTCCCGTTCATCGACCTCACCGGCATTCTCGCGCTCAAGGATGTCATCGAGGCGTCCCGCAAGCGCGGGGTCGACGTCCGACTCTGCTGCGCGAATCCGGTCGTCGCCAGCAAACTCGTGCGGGCGGGCGTGGCGGACCTGGTTGAAGTTCCGGTCTCGGCACCCATGGCCGAGGCGCTCGGGCTCGCGTGCGCCGTGACGCCCCATCCCGAGGGGTAGAATCCCCGTATGGACTTCTACAGCGAGCTCATCAAGCCCTCATGGTCGCCCGCACCGCCGGTCTTCGGCATCGTGTGGAGCATCCTCTACCCGATCATCATCGGTGCGTACGGCTATGTCATCTTCAGGGTAGCGCGTGGTGAGTACCCTGCCGCACTGCTCGTGCCGGTGCTCATCAACATCGTCGCCAACATCGTCTTCACGCCCATCCAGTTCGGGCTGCGCAACCTTTGGCTTGCCGAGGCGGACATCGTGCTCGTGCTCGTGACCATCGTCTGGTCGATGATCGCGATCTGGCCGCACTCGCGCGTCGCCTCGCTCGCGCTCTCGCCCTACCTGGTGTGGGTGACGATCGCGACCGCGCTGCAAACGAGCATCACCCTGCTCAATCGATAGATCTCACGTACACCCCTGGTCGCATGCGCGGGTACGCCCCCCGTCGCTGTGCAGGTGACCGCACGGCGGCTACGATGGGTGCATGAATGTGACCACCATACGCAAGCGTATCGCCGAGGCCGACCCGCTGTGGGTCGACACCGCGATTGCGATTGGCCTGACACTGACGGTGTGGGGCATCCTCTACCTCATCACCCACATGCGGCCGACCGATTTCGCACGCATCCCCAATATGCAGGAGCATTTCGCCGTTCGGCCCGCGACGGGGAATCCGATCTTTGGCTATCTGCTGGTCGCGGGAACGTTCCTGCCCCTCGCGCTCCGACGCAAGTCACCCTGGCTGGCGCTCGTCTTGAGTGGCACGTTCGCCGTCATCTACACCGTCACTCCGCAGGCGCCAGCGCCCGTCAACCTCGGCCCGATGTTCGCGCTCTACACGCTCGCTGCGTACTCCAAGCAACGCCGCGGCGGCTTTCTTGCGCTGCTCGTCATCGTCATCATCGCGGCCGTGCCGATCTTCGCGTTCTCCTCGAGCGTACGCTGGGTGAGCGATGTCGTCGGCACCTTCGTGCTGCTGGCCGCCGCTGCGCTTCTCGGCGAGGCCGAGCGAAACCGGCGCGAGTACATCGCTCAGGTCGAACAGCGGGCGGCCGATGCCGAGTTGACCCGCGAGACAGAGGCGCTCCGCCGGGTCGACGAAGAGCGCATCCGCATCGCACGCGACGTGCACGACATCGTGGCGCACAGCCTGTCTATTGTGACCGTGCAGGCTGGCGCGGCCGCAGCGCTCCTCGATGCGAACAAGCCGGATCGCGCTCGTGAGTCAATCGAGAACGTGCGATCAACCGGCAAGCAGGCACTCGCTGAGCTGCGGTCTGTCCTCGATGTGCTACGGACCGGCGAATCAGACGCGCCGCTCGAGCCGACTGCGGACATCACGCACCTGAACGCGCTTGTGAAGCCGGTGCAGGACGCCGGTATCGACGTCTCGACCGAGGTTAGCGGCGAGCTTGCCGCAGTGCCGGCGTTCGCAGCCGTCTCGGCGTATCGCATCATCCAGGAAGCGCTCACCAACGTCGTCAGGCACTCCGGTGCCACCTCCGCGAAGATCGCCGTCTCAGTCTCACCCGAGAAGCTCACACTGGCCGTCACCGATAACGGGCGCGGCGGCGGTGCAGACGATACGACAACCCCGGGCCACGGCATCCAGGGCATGCACGAACGCGTCGAGGCTCTCGGGGGACGCTTCTCGGCACAGGCCGAGCAGGACGGCTTCGCAGTCGTCGCGGTGATTCCCCTCGTCAGGAGCGGGTCATGAGCATTCGGGTTCTGATCGTCGACGACCAGGCGCTTGTCCGGGCCGGGTTCCGCGTACTGCTCGAGACCGCACCGGACATCGAGGTCGTTGGTGAGGCCGAGAACGGCGAGGACGCGATCACGGCCGCAGCCGACCTGGCTCCGGATGTGATTCTGATGGACATCCGCATGCCAAAGATGGATGGGCTCGAAGCCACGCGGCGAATCCTGCAGCTCGCGCATGATTCCGAAGCTGCAGGGCCACGCGTCCTGGTGCTCACGACATTCGACGCCGACACCTATGTGTACGAGGCGCTTCGCGTGGGCGCCAGCGGGTTCTTGCTCAAGGACACCGACACCGCACAACTCATCCAGGCGGTACGGGTGGTTGCGGAAGGCGAGGCGCTCCTGGCGCCGAGCGTTACCCGGCGCCTGATCGCCGAGTTCGCCTCGCGGCCGGAGGTTCGACGAGCCCACCCGAAGGAACTCGACAGTCTCACCGAGCGCGAGCGAGAGATACTCACACTCGTGGCTCGCGGACTCTGCAACCAGGAAATCGCCGAGGCGCTGTTCATCAGCCCCGCGACCGCGAAGACTCACGTCTCGCGCGTGATGATGAAGCTGCAGGCGCGGGACCGTGCGCAGCTCGTCGTCATGGCATACGAGGCCGGCCTTGTCGTGCCGGGTCCGGAGACCACCTAGCCTCGTACACCCCTGGTCGTACGCGAAGTCACACCCCGCGAACGACGAATCGCCGAGCGACTCCACCTAGAGTTGGGATGGTACTAATCCCAACCGGAGGTGACGAATGACTATCTCGAAACGACTGCGGCGCTACCGCGGATGGATCGCACTCGCCGCGCTGGTCGCAATCGGAGGTACCGCGTACGCGCTCATGCGTCCGGCAACCGACGCCGCGACCCAGACAACGTACACCACCGAGGCAGCCACCAAGGGCGCGCTGTCGGTGACCGTCTCGGGCACCGGTAACCTCACGGTCGACAACACGACCGATGTCTATCCTGCTACCTCCGGCACGGTGGCATCGATCAAGGTGGCAAAGGGCGACAAGGTGACGGAGGGTGACGTGCTGTTCACCCTCGATGCCGATAGCGCCAAAGCCGGCACGGCAAAGTCGCTCGCCAGCTACCGGCAGTCACAGCAAAGCGTGGCGCAGGCGACCGCGAACGTGCTCAAGGCGAAGAACAACCTCACCACTCTCCAAGACCGGGCCGACGAGCCCAGCAGTACTGTGACGAGTGCAGACATAGCCGCCGCCATGGCCGACGTGACCTCCGCCGAGGCGGGACTCACCTCCGCGAAGGCAGCGCAGTCGGTGTCGCTCAACGACTACAACTCCACCAAGGCCGCCGAGAGTGACCTCACGGTGACCGCACCGGCTTCCGGCGTCATCTACTCCATGGACATCGAGGTCGGCGATGCCGTCTCGGCGTCCAGCGGGAGCACGAGCTCATCAACCTCCAGCGCGTCGAGCGCGTCCTCGGTCATGGGCGGTACCTCAACTACCGCCAGCACTTCATCGTCCTCGGGCGCACCCATGGTGATCGCGCCTGAGCAGCCGCTTTCGGTGCTTCTCGCCATCAACGAAGTCGACGTGCCGTCGCTCGAGCTCGGACAGCGCGCCGACATCGAATTCGACGCGCTCCCCGACCTCTCGGCCACCGGCAAGGTCTACGAGATCGCCGAGAGCGGGACGAACAGCTCCGGTGTGGTGACCTTCGACGTCTGGCTGTCGATCGACGTGGCAGACCCCGCCCTTCGTGACGGCATGTCCTCCGCCGCGACCATCATCACAGCAATCGCAAAGGACGCAATCATCGTCCCCAGTGCGGCCGTGAAGACGAATACCGACGGCACCTCGTACGTGCAGATCCTTGACGAGAACGGCGTTCCGCAGAAGGTGACGGTCGAAGTCGGGCTCGCAAGTTCGACGCAGGCCCAGATCCTCTCGGGTATCACTGAGGGCACCAAGGTCGTGACGTCGTCGAGTTCGAGCTCCAGCACCTCCACTTCAACTGGTGGAGGCTTCTCGATGCCGGGCATGGGCGGCGGTCCCCGTGACTAGCGCGGTCATCGAAGCGCACGAGCTACACAAGGTCTACGACGGTGCCGGCGCAGAGACACACGCGCTGCGCGGCGTGTCGCTCACGATCGACGCCGGCGAGTTCACTGCGATCATGGGTCCGTCCGGATCCGGCAAGTCGACGCTGATGCATATCCTTGGCTGCCTCGATACCCCCACGACCGGCACATACCGACTCGCCAGCCGGGACGTCGCGGAGCTTGACGCGCGCGAGCTCGCCGAGGTTCGCCGGGAGACCGTCGGCTTCGTCTTCCAGGCGTTCAACCTGCTTCCGCGGGCCAGCGTTATGCGCAATGTCATCATGCCGATGCTCTATACGCGAGTCTCTCCGGATGAGCGTGCCGATCGAGCGGCGGCGGCGCTGCGGGCCGTCAGCCTCGATGAGAACCTCTGGACCCATAAGTCCAACGAGCTTTCCGGCGGCCAGATGCAGCGCGTGGCAATCGCACGCTCGCTCGTCAACGACCCGTCGCTGATTCTCGCGGACGAGCCGACGGGCAACCTCGACACCGCAACGGGCGACTCGGTGATGGACCTCTTCCGGTCGCTCAATGCCGAGGGCCGCACGATCGTCCTCATCACCCACGAACCGGACATCGCCAGTCAGGCACACCGGGTCATTCGCCTGCAGGACGGTCTCATCGTGGAAGACGCGACGAGCGCCAATGCGGACATCCGACAGTATCAGGGTGGCGAGGCCTGATGCGACTCAGCGACCTCATCTCCGAGACCTTCCACTCACTCACGTCAAACAAAGTACGAAGCGGCCTCACGATACTTGGCATCGTCGTCGGCATCGCTTCCGTCATCGCGATGCTTGGCATCGGCGCAGGCGCGCAGAAGAGCATCGAGGACAGCGTCCAGGCCGCAGGCTCCAACATCCTCACGATCATGCCATCCGCACCGGGCGGAGGCGGCGGCTTCCGCAGCTCGGCCTCATCAGTGCAGTCGCTCACGTCGGAGGATGCTGCAGCGCTCGCTGAACTGCCGCTCGTGAGCGGCGCAGCACCCGAAGCACAGGGCACCGGTCAGATCGTCACTAAGTCCGAGAACGCTAACGCGTCGATCATCGGTGCGACACCCGCATACCAGACCGTCAAAGGCCTGACGGTCAAATGGGGCACGTTCCTCTCGGATCGCAACGACAAGACGAGTGCCCAGGTCATCGTGCTCGGCTCGACGCTTGCCGAGGACCTCTTCGGCACGGATGTCGACCCGACCGGGCAGCAGGTTCGCTCGGGAAGTATGTTGCTCACGATCGTCGGCGTGCTCGAAGAGAAGGGTACGTCCGGGTTCACGAACGTGGACTCCTCGGCGATCATCCCTCTCACGACACTGCAGCGGTACGTGACCGGCAGTGAGTACCTCTCGACGATCACCATCACCGTGACTGACGAGGCCCAGATGACCGCGGCCGAGGACTCGGTGACCGCGCTCCTGCTCTCGCGTCACGGCATCGCGGACGCGACCCAGGCGGACTTCCGGATCATGAACATGGCCGACCTGTTGAGCTCGATCACCACGATCACCGGCACGTTCACTGCACTTCTTGCGGCAATCGCCAGCATCTCGCTGCTGGTCGGCGGCATCGGCATCATGAACATGATGCTCACGACCGTCACTGAGCGGACGCGCGAAATCGGCCTTCGGAAGGCCATCGGTGCCGATGACAACATCATCTCTCTGCAGTTCCTGGCCGAGTCCGTCGTGCTCACCCTGCTCGGTGGGGCGATCGGCATCGCGCTCGGCTGGGTGATCGCAGTCGTCGCAGCCAACCTGCTCTCAATGACTGCGGTGGTCTCGATCAACGCGATCCTGCTCGCAGCTGGCGTCTGCGCCCTCATCGGTGTTGTGTTCGGCTACTACCCTGCGCGTCGGGCTGCAGCGATGAGCCCGATCGAAGCGCTGAGATACCAGTAATCGTGCGCCCGGCGTGCGCCGGGCATGAGTGAACGGAGAGCGAACATGGTGAAGAAGATACTCGTCGTCGTGATCGGCCTCGCCCTCGTGGGTGCCGCATTCTTCGGCGGCACGCTCGTTGGGAAGCCCGGCACCGTCGCAGGCGGTCGCGCCGGCGGACCGATGGGTCAACTCACGGCGGCCGAGCAGGCCGAGGTCCAGAACATGACCGACGCCGAGCGCCAGGCGTACTTCCAGGAGAAGATGGGCTCAGACGCCGCGAATGGCGCTGTCGGCCCCCGCGGCGCCGGTGGCGGTCTCGTTACGGGCGAGGTCATCGAAGTCGCAAGCGATACGTTGACCGTGAAGGTCGGCACCAACTCGCAGACGATCTACATCGATGACGCCACCGTTATCGGCTATGCCGAGGGCGCGGGCACGCTTGCGGCGGGCTCCTCGATCCTCGTCTTCTCGCAGCCGAGTGCGGACAACGTCGTCACCGCCCAGGCGATCCTGGTCAAGTAGCCGCGCGTGCACTGACGGGATAACTAGGCGGGCACCTCATCGGCACGCTCCACGGGCACCCTGTCTCCTCCGACGGGGTGCCCCTTCAGTCCCGTCAGCACAACGCCACTCAGGGCGATCGCTCCGCCGAGCAACGCAATCGGAGCCGGCACCTCGCGTAGCACCGCCCAGCCGATGAAGAGCGCGACGACCGGCACTGTGTAAAGCGCGCTCATCGCCATCACCACCCTGAGTCGCTGGATCGCATAGGCCCACGCCAGGAATCCGATGACCGAGGACACACAGCCGAGGAAGAGCACCGCGAGCGTCGCCGAGAGGGGCGCCGATGCAATCGCACCAGGAAGCGTCCGTGCGAACGGAGCCAGCGCGAGTGCGCCGACCCCCATTGGAATAGCCGTAAGCTCAAGGCTGCCGTTGCGTGATGCAACCGTCTTCTGCACCACGAGGAAGACCGCCCACACGCAGGTGGCACCCAAAACGAGGAGCGTGCCTCGCCCCACCTGCGGCGCCGCGCTGTGCCCGCCAAGTGCGATTGTAGCCGCGCCCGCAAAGGCGATGCCGATGCCGGTCCAGCCGGCCCCAGTCAGCCGCTCGCCGAGGAACAGCACTGCCATAAGCGAGGCGAGAACCGGCGCGATTGCGATAAGCAGGCTGGCAGTCCCGGCATCTACTGAGAGCTCGCCGGTATTGAGGAGCACCTGGTAGAGCGCCTGTCCGGTAAGGCCGAGGAATACCAGCACAACGAGGTCCTTCGCGCTCGGCATCTTGAGTCCGCGCACGAGCGCTACGCCTCCCAGAAGCACTGCGGCGATTCCAATCCGCATAGCCGAGAGGTGAACGGGCGAGTACGTCTGCACCGCGATGCGGATGGCGATGAACGCTGACGCCCAGGCCACAACGGCCGTTGCGAGCGCGGCGATGGCGCGAATCCGTGTCTGTCTGTCGAGATGTTCCATGCACGCATCCTGACGCACTTCGAGCATCAGGTCTATTTACGCTTTGAGTTTCTCAGCGTAAGGTACCCTTATGCTGAATCCGACACACCTCAAGACGCTCAGGGAGATCGCATCGCGCGGGAGCATCGCAGCCGCCGCCGACGCTCTCTGGCTCACGCCGTCCGCCGTCTCGCAGCAGATGTCGTCACTCGAGCGCGAGGTGGGGCAGCGGCTCCTCGAGCGCACGCCGCGCAGTGTGCGGCTCACCCAGGCCGGCGTGCGCCTCGTCTCGCATGCCGAGCGAATCCTTGCGGATTGCGAGGCGGCCGTCTCGGACCTCGAAGCCCTCGCGAAGGGTGTTGTGGGCGACGTGCGCGTCTCGGCATTCCCCTCGGCGGCGCAGGCGATTCTCGTGCCGGCTCTCGGGGCGCTTCGCATCCAGCATCCGGACCTTGCCGTCCTCGCGAACGACCTCGAGCCACACGAGGCGATGCCCGCGCTCAAGGTCGGCGACCTCGATGTCGTGCTCAGCCACGAGTACACTACGATGCCCTCGTACTCAGACCCGGGCCTGGATCGCATCGATATCCTCGTCGAGCCGATGTTCGCCGCACTCCCGGCGAATCACGCGCTCGCGGCTGGTCCCGTGGGCCTCTCGGACCTCTCCCACGAGCACTGGATCGTCGGCCGAGACGCCACCTTCTGTCGCGACTGCGTGATCCGGGCCGCGAACACCGCCGGATTCGAGCCACACATCGAGTTTGAGACGAACGACTTCCGCGTTCTGGCATCGGCGGTGGCGGCGGGTCTCGGGGTCGCGTTGCTGCCCGCGATCGCCGACATCGACGGCCTCGCGGGACTTGTGCTGCAGCCGCTAGCCGGCGATCCCATCGAGCGGCGCATCTTCATCGCCATTCGCAAGGGGTCGCGATCGGCGCCGCTTGTCTCGGCAGTGGTCGACGCGATCGAGGAAGCGGCTGCAGAAGTCGCCGCGCGGCTCGCGCAGTAGCCGACAACGCAGAGAGGGCCGCCGTTTCCGGCGACCCTCTCCCATCGCTGCTGGACAGCGACGTTCATCCGTGTTTGCGGGTGGTGCGTTGCATCCGGGCATCTCGCCCGAAACGACGCCGTCCTACGAGGAAGACACCTCCGCAGCGATGCTAGGTCTACTCAACGCTGGATCACCTCCTCGGATCGACGGGCCGCCGGATCGCGCCCTCGGGATGCACCCGTGCCCGTCGACTAGCGAGAGTCGTGCCGAAACGCTCCCCGAGCGACACTATCCCGCCGAGTCTCGATTCCGGTTCGCGCGGCGCACAAACCCGAACGCCCGCGGCCGCTCGCCCTTGGCCGCGTACATCGCCGCATCGGCATGGGACATCAGCGTGTCGAGACTCTCGCCTTGCTCTGGATATATGGCCACGCCGACACTCGCAGAGGCATGCACTCGGCGTCCCATAACCTCGTACGGCTGGCTGAGATCTGACACAAGCCGAGCCGCAAGTTCGTCCACGTCCTCTTCAGAGCCGATCCGCGCCAGAATGACGAACTCGTCACCACCGATGCGAGCAACGGTATCCTCCGCGCGCGAGGCCGCAGACAGGCGTCCCGCGACCGCCCTGATGATCGCATCACCTGCAGCATGCCCGAGCGTGTCATTGACTGACTTCAGGTCGTCGAAGTCGACGAAGATGAGGGCAAGCTGCTCGTCCAACCGCCGCGCACGTGCGAATGCGATCGCCGCGCGGTCGCTGAGGAGCGCGCGATTTGGCAGGCCGGTCAGGTGGTCCGAGTACGCAAGTCGCCGAACAGTGGACTCTGCAGCACGGCGCTCGGTTATGTCGCGCGAGACGTCGACCACGTAATCGGTTGTGCCGACCCTGACCGGCGCAAGATGCGCTTCGATCGGCCGAAGGATGCCCTGCGGGCAGACGGCCTCGGTCTCGAAGACGGCTGCCTCGCCCTGACGCAGTGTCTGGAGATGCATGTCGAACGTCTCCAGGTCGGCTGGCGGGATGAGCGTACGCATGTTGACTCCGGTGAGGCCTTCAAGTTCACAGCCGCGATGCCTGCACGCGGTGTCATTGGCGTACACGATGGTGCCGTCATAGCGATACACGAGGACTGCATCAGTGGTCTGGTCGAGCAGTAACGAGCGGAACTCCAGCTCCTGCTCCAGCCTGACGCGCTCGGTGAGATCTATGCCCGCGCTTCGCACGCCGCACGTCCGTCCCTCGGCATCGCGTAGAACCCGCCGATGCCAGACGACCCGGCGCTCTTCGCCGTCAGTCGAGCGCAGGCCGTACTCCACATACTCGTCGCTGCCATCGGGGTCCTCGACAAGTCGCCGGAAGCTCGCGTGCACCTGGTCGAGGGCGTCCTCGGACACGAAGCTCTCAAACCACTGCTTGCCCAGGACGTCTTCGACCGGCAGACCGAGTATCTCGCACGTCGCCTCATTCGCGTCGAGCACTCGTCCGGTGAGATCCAGCGACACGATCGCCGCACCCGCGCGATTCAGGAATGTGCCGCTACGGTCGCGCTCGCGCGCGAGCTGGTGCGACGTACGCTTGAGGGAAATGAAGACGCCCCGAATTCCAAGGACGCCTGCCAGCAGGAGGATCGAGACGCCGAGCGCAGTGGACGCCTCAATGAACGTAGCGTTCGAGCCTACCGCGTACAGCCTGCGCCACGCCTGAAGGCCCAGAGCCACACACAGGATGATCCACGACACGCGACGCCCGCTGACAGGGATGATGAGCAGCGCTACGCCTGCGGCTATCACCTGCAATGCCGCCGCAAGATACAGCATGAGCCGGACGTCGAGGGGGACGTCCATCGTGGACCCCCAATACCCCGTGACACGCGCAGTACGAATCGCCGGATGAAACACTCAAACTTGATTTCATCTTATCTCTCGTTCCGCAGGATTGGGGGAAGTGCGTCATCGACTGACCCAGTTGGTGGCGATACCGCAGCAGGCTGTCATACATTTCCGGCCCCCGAGTAACCAAAGTGAATGACGTCGCCGTGACGACACCCGGACGTTGGCGAGACGTGGTGGCACCGTGAAGATCCACGGAATAGCATGCGGAGCAGAACGACGGGACCGGGGGGTTCGACACGAGGGGGGCACCATGTATCTCAGGAAGGCATGGGCAGTTGCCATGGTAGCGCTGCTCACACTGGCACCAGCGGCGTACGCAGACGACGGGCGCATCGGGGGCGACTCCGGCAACGTCCGTCCGATTGCGAGCGAACACATCAGGATGGAGTCCGAGACCGTCCAGCTCATCGCATACGACGGCTTCGCCGAGTGCCTCGTCGACTTCAAGTTCGTGAACTCCGGTCCAGCCGAGGAAGTCCGTCTCGGCTTCCCGTTCGCGCTTGACGACAAATCGAGTGAGACGCCGGGCATCGCTCTTGGCGGGTTCCAGGCGTGGCAGGGCGATACGCCGCTCAAGGTCACCGCGACCACAGGATTCGACGGACCGTTCGAATCGGGCTGGTTCGAACACCAGGCAACGTTTCCCACAGGCACAACGTTCATCCGTGTGCGGTACGTCTCCAGGCCGAGCATGACCGCGGGAGTGTCCGATATGGACGTGACACCACCCGAGTACGCAGGAATGTTCGGCGGAACGGCGTCGTACTGGTACGTGCTCCACACCGGGGCGGGTTGGCAGGGCACCATCGGCAGAGCGGTCGTCCGCTACACGATCTCGAAAGACACGCGCGGCTGGGCGTTCGGCACCGCAGGGTGGCCGACTGAAGCGTCAACGGGACCCTCGGGGTTCACGCAGACCGGTCCGCGTTCGTTCCAGTGGATCATTGAGGATTTCGAGCCGGCGCAAGACGCGGAGACCGGGCAATCCCCGTACGACATCCGTCTCTTCTACAACCAGGGATACGCTTCTCAGGAGAACGCCGCAGCGCACCCCGAATGGATCAAGCCGCTTGCCTCGGGAGCCTCGGCATCGAGCGAGTCGCCGCTCCTCGAGTGGGACGACCCGAAGTTCAGCGCCGATCGCGCGATCGACAGCGACCCGGTCACCGCGTGGCTCTCCAAGCCGGGGACCCGCAGCGGCCGAGGCGAGACGCTTCGGGTGGATCTCGGCCAGACGCGCATGGTGCGGGAAGTGCGGATCATTCCCGGCTATGCACGGCTGCCGCAGGACTTCACCGATCATGCGCGGCCGAGGCGAGCCACGCTCATCTTCTCGGATGGAACGCAGGTTCCGATCACGCTTTCCGATGAGCCGTCGGTACAGCGGTTCCCTGTCAACGTGACGTGCTCTTCCGCAACGCTCCGCATCGATGACGTCTACCCCGGAGATGCCTTCCAGAACGTCGGGATCTCGGAGATCGAGTTCGGGGAGTACGCCGCACCGCGATTCGAGTCGTACGACACCGTCATCGCCGCCGAAGGTCCAGCCGTGAACACGGAGGCGCTCGCCGTGGCGAATCCGTGGACATCGGATGCTGAAGCGATCGATGAGCCGACCGAGACGCCTGCACCAACACCGACCGAGACTACCGCGCGTCCCACCCAAGGCGCGCTCATTCCCGGGCTGCTCGCGACAATCGTGCTCCTCGGCGGGACTGCGGCATTCGCGCTTCGCAGGGAATCCGACGACTAGCTCACATGGCTTCGGGCATAAGCCGGACAGGCGAACCGGCGAGGAGGACGACATGCCCGAGACGATCTACGTGTGGCCGGTCGAGTTCCGAGAGATGCTCGATGAGGTGCTCGCCTCGTGGCCGGATGTCCGCGCCAAGCACGTCTTCGGGCATCGCGGGTTCGTCCGTAATGGCAGGATGTTCGCCTTCTTCGCCGGCAACGGCCTCTCGGTGAAAGCGGTTGGTAACGATGGCGAACGGCTCTACGCTCTCCCGGGCGTGGAGCCGTTCGCATATGCCGGCGGCGAGATGCGTGGATGGCCGGTGCTGCCGGTGTCAACGAAGCTCGAAGCAGATGTAGCGATTGCTGAGGCATTCTCGGCATATGAGAAGTCCGAGGCGTAGACTGTCTCGAGGGCGCGTCCGATGCAAAACCGAGAGAGGTCACACCCCGTGCCGAGACACACACCACCTGAAGGCGCGAGTGACATACGCCAGGTCTCGAGCATCCTCACCTGGCGCGACACGCTCGCCCGCTGGGCGCTGCGTTGGGACGTCGGCCGCGGGCGCGCGGCAGTCGAACCCGGGTTGTACCGCGTGGGAGCGCCGACACCGGAATCGCCGGTGTTTGTGACCGCGAACTACCGAATGACGTTCGACCTGGTTCGGCGCGACCTTCTCGGCATTGATGCATGGCTGCTCGTGCTCGACACGAATGGCGTGAACGTGTGGTGCGCGGCCGGCAAGGGGACCTTCAGCACCAAGGAGCTCATCGTTCGCGCCACGAGGAGCAACCTGTCCTCTCATGTGAGCCACAGGACGCTCATCGTTCCCCAGCTTGGCGCGACCGGGATATCGGCACACGAGGCGCGACAGCTGGGCGGCTACAAGGTCATCTTCGGCCCGATTCGATCACGGGACATCCATGCCTTCGTGGCCGCAGGCATGAAGACGACGCCCGAGATGCGCGCCGTCACGTTCACCCTTGCCGAGCGGATCGTGCTCACGCCCGTCGAACTGGTCGGCTCCCTCAGGGGCTGGAAGCTTCTCGTCCCCGTCGGACTCTTCGCCGCAGGGCGGCTGCTCGATCACGCCTCGCTCGCTGCTGCGAGCGGACCGTTCGTTGCCTACGCCGCCGGCCTTCTTTCGGGTGGCTTCCTCACCCCTGCGTTGTTGCCATGGCTCCCCGGTCGCGGCTTCTCGATCAAGGGCGCGCTCGCGGGCGCGGTCGCTGGGGCAGCGGCGTCGCTGGCGCTTGGCTCGGCACCGCTCGGCATTGCCGCTGGCACGTTGCTTGCGGCAAGTGTCGCATCGTTCGTCGGTTTGAACTTCACCGGAGCAACCCCGTTCACGTCGCCATCGGGCGTGGAGAAGGAGTTACGCCTAGCGCTGCCGGCTCAGGCTGCGGCAGCGACGATAGCAGGCGTACTATGGATCGTGCAGTTCTTCCTCGGCTAGGAGCATCATGCGCGGATTCCGCTATCTGAGCGGTGTAGCGAGCCTCGGACTCAACGCCGAGAAGTGCACCGGATGCAAGGTGTGCCTCTCGGTGTGCCCGCATGCGGTCTTCGCCGAAGCGGACGACCGACGCGTGCGCATTGCAGACCTGGACGCATGCATGGAGTGCGGGGCATGCGCGAACAACTGCGCATTCGGCGCGATCTCGCTCAAACCCGGCGTGGGATGCGCCGAGGCGATCATCAATGGCTGGCTGCGAGGCACCGAGCCGTCGTGCGGCGATGGCTGCTGCGGCACGAAGCCGGTGGCCGAAGGCGAACCCGCTGCACCTGCTTGATAGGGGTCGTCGCCGCGGTCGCGGCATCCACCGAGGTCACCAGCCGCCCAGCGAGGGCGTCATGGTGTTGCTTTGTCCCACGTGTCAGTCTATTCTGATTATTCAGATACCGCTGATTTCCTGACAAGGAGTCCAAGATGGCCGAGTCCGAATCCTGCGAGTCCTGCGCCCCGGCCGCGGGGTGTTGTTCGCTCGAAGCCGTCGTGACGATCGACGAGCGCGGACAGTTCGTGCTGCCGAAGGACCTTCGCGTTCGCGCAGGCATCGGGGCGGGTGATCGTCTCGCCGTGGTCTCCTACCGAGGCGAGGACGGCGGCATCTGCTGCATCACGCTGCTTAAAGCCGAGAGCATGGCTGGCGCAGTGAAATCCGTCATCGATCCCGCACTGCGCGGGATTCTGTAGGGAGGCATCATGAGCGACCACGACGCGACCTCGATCAAGGAAGCCGTGCGCGACCGGTACGCGGGTCACGCCAGGACGAAGACATCATGCTGCGGCGGCGGTACGTCGTGCTGCGGTTCTTCGGCAAGCTCCGCGGACGTTCTCGCGGACTATGACGCGACGGACCTCTCGACGATTCCAGCCGACGCTGACCTGGGACTAGGCTGCGGCAATCCCCTGGCGCTGGAATCGGTGCGTCCCGGCGAGGTGGTTGTTGACCTCGGTAGTGGCGGCGGCATCGACTGCTTCCTGGCAGCCAAGCGCGTCGGACCCGAAGGACGCGTCATCGGTGTGGATATGACACCTGAGATGATCGCCCTTGCCCGGCGCAACGCCGAGCGATCGGGAGCGGATAATGTCGAGTTCCGTCTCGGCGAGATCGAGGCACTGCCGGTGCAGGACGGCACGGCCGACCTCGTCATCTCGAACTGCGTCATCAACCTGGTCCCGGACAAGGCCAAAGCATTCTCCGAGGCGTTGCGGATACTCAAGCCAGGCGGACGCATCTCGGTCTCGGACATCGTGACAACAGCACCCCTGCCCGACGCAGCACGCCGGTCGGTGGGCGCGTATGTTGCATGCCTCGGCGGAGCGATGGTGCTCGACGAGTACCTTGCTGCGGCACGAGAGGCTGGATTCGATGATGTACGTGTCGTTTCCGAATCCGCGTACGCGACTTGTGACGACGAGGCCGAGGAGCTCCTGGCCGCGTTCGGCACGGACGCAGGTGTTACGCATGACGAGGCTGTCGCTGCCGCGCAGCTCTTCCAAAGCGTGACGGTGCACGCAGTGCGTCCGCTCTAGCCGTTCACGGAATCCGAAGACTTATTCAGCAGGAATGAGTCTTCTTAAGTAGAACTGAATAGTCGCGGTCCCAGACCGCATACGCATCCACACGGGCCAGAGGGGAATCAAGGCCGTGGAGAAGACTACGAACACAAAGCATAGTACTGCCGCGATGAACGTCGGATCCGCAATCGTCATCGGCGCGGGTCTCGGCATCGTCCTTGGGCAGTTCATCGGCAGCATGCTGCTGGGGCTGCTGCTGGGAGCCGCACTCGGCGTCGTCGCCGGGGCCGCATACGAGACTGGGTTCGGCAGACCACGCCGCTAGTCCCTGCCCCGATCCTTCTGGAACCGCCGAATGGTCTTGGCGAGCTGCTTGCCCTTTCGCACTTCCTCGGCGTGTGCGCGGATGTCGGTCTTCGCGATGGCCACCTGCACTTCACGCTGGAGCTTGTGGTACGACGTGAGCCGATCCGCCGGGAGCGTTCCCGCCTCGATCGCGGCTGCCACCGCGCACCCCGGTTCACCTGAATGGGTGCAGTCGCTGAAGCGACAATCAGGTGCCAGCTCCTCGATATCCGCGAACGCGGTCGCGACGCCCTCCTCGGCCTCAGTCAGCGCGACCGAGCGGAGCCCGGGGGTATCCACGAGCACGCCGCCGCCAGGGAGCGGCACGATCTCGCGTGCGACCGTCTTGTGGCGGCCCCTGCCATCAGCGGCGCGCACCTCGGCCGTGGCCTGGCTGTCGGTGCCGGTGAGCACGTTGATGAGCGTGGACTTGCCAGCTCCTGACGGGCCGACCAGCGCGACCGTGCGGCCGGGGCCCACGTACGCGTCAAGCGCCTTGGTACCGGTACCGTCGATTGCGCTCGTGACGAGCACATCCGCGCCCAACGCCACCTCGGCGACCGCCACCCGGGCCGCCTCGGCATCCTCGGAGAGATCGGCCTTGGTGAGCACAACGACCGGGACGGCGCCGCTTTCCCACGCCAGCGTGAGCTCGCGCTCGATGCGCCGCAGGTTGGGTCCCTCGGCGATGGGGTGGACGACGAAGATGGTGTCGATATTGGCGGCGAGCACGCGTGACGTACCGACCTTGCCGGAGTCACCTCGCATGAAGGCGCTTGAGCGCGGCAGCACGGCCTCGATGAACGAGTTCTGGTGAGTCGAATCCGGGTCGTACATGACCCAGTCCCCAACGGCGGGAAGCTCGTCGATCGTCGAATCGCGATAGAGGCGTGGCGAGGGCTCGATTCGAATGACGCCGTCATCGGAGCTCGCCAGCACGGAACCGCGGTCGGAGCGCATCACTCGCGCCAGGCGCAGACCGCGAGCCTCATGTTCGGCCGCCAGGGCCCGAACGCGATCGTCGAGTCCCATCTGCTCCAATCCGAGCTGATCGAGTCGCCCGAGCGTCTCGTCGATCGCATCAGGGCTGGCCAGGCGCACGGCCTCGTACAGCGCCTCGGCTTGCGCGCGCTGCGCGGTGGCCTTGCCCGGCTGTCCGATCGCCTCAAGAGCGTCGGCCCGAGCGTCCAGGACGCGCGCGATAAGCACGGCCCGCGGCGCGTCCAGCTCACCCCCCGCCGAGAGGAACGCCACCAGCGACTCGGGAGTGAGCGCATCGAGCAGCGACGGGTCCGAGTTGGATGCGAGCCGCAGGGCCTCCTCGGTGCTCAGAAGCTGCTCCTCTGGAGTCTCGCCACGTCCCGCAAGCGCGCGGCGCAGAATCGCGCCGACCTGCTGGATGAGGCGGAGTATGTAGTCGTTCTCGTACACGTTACTCAGGCTTCACGGTCTTGCCGACAGAGAACGCGTCGGCGACCTTCTCGCCAAGCCGACGATACTCGCGGCTTCCGGCGATGTACACGAGCGGGTCCAGCTTCTCGACATCGACCTTCGTGCCGGTCGCATCCAGGATGCTCTCCTCGGCATGCGACTCGACGACCTCGCCGATCACGAGAATGTGCGAGCCGCCCTGGTCGACCTCGGTGAGGACGCGGCACTCCAGGTTGTACGGGCACTCGGCCACAAGCGGTGCCGAGACCACCGAGGCGGGCTCGAGCGTCCAGCCGCTCTCGGCGAACTTGTCGTGATCGTGGCCGCTCACTATGCCGAAGTAGTCGACGACCGCAGCGTCGCTCGCACGCGGGATGTTCACCGTGAACTCGCCGGTCTCGCGGATGAGCTCGAGTGTGCGTCGCGACTGGCGCAGTGCCATCACGATCGTGGGAGGCGTGGCGCCACCGATGGCGATCCAGGCGACGGCAAGCGCGTCGGCCTGCTCCATCGTGCCGCCAAGCACGAGCGGGCAGGGCATCGGATACAGACGGTCACTGGGACCGAGGGACTTCTTCATGGGTGGCTCCTCTCGGGTAGGTCTGCGCCTAGTGTACCCGAGCGGCTACAGTCGTCGCAGCGCGACCAGGTCCTCCGTGCGCGGCTGCGCCCACTGACGCGTGCGAGTGAAGCGCTCGCCGGTGGAGACGCACCGGTCGGCTGCGTTGAGCAGCAGCGGCATGAGATCCGATCCGCGGATGGTGCCAAGCTGTCCCCTCGCGCAGGTACGCTCGCCGAAGGTGGTGACGTCGTCGCTCCCGGCCGCTCCCCCGAGCATGAGCAGCGGTACGGCCTCGCCGGAGTGGTAGAGCGGCCCGGCCGAGGGCGTCGCGTGATCCGCCGTGACGACCACGATGATGTCGCGCTCCCACACGCGCTCGCGAACGAGCATTCCGAGAGCAGCGTCGAGCTGCTGTATCACATCGCGCTTGCGCGCCGGGTCCTTCTTGTGTGCCGCGTGATCCGGCGCCTTCGAGTGCGCATGCACAAAGTCGACGTCACCGCCGAGCAGCTCCAGCGCGGTCTCAAGCCGTTTCTCAAGATCGGCGCGCGGGTCACGTAGGTCGCAGCCGGTCTCGACGTGCTGCATGCCGACGACGCTCGCGAGCCCCGCGTAGAGCGGACCCGACGCGACCACGGCGCCGTTTATGCCGTAGCGCTCGGGGAATGGTTGTGCGACATACGATGAGCCCGCCCACTTCGTCACCATGTACTCATCGGCAAGGCCTGCGGCCTCGAGACGGTCATGCGCGAAGAGCATCCAGGCGTTGAGCGCATCGGCGGTCCGAACGGCAGCGTCCTGGTCGGGCGCCTCCTCGGTGGCCTGCACCGCAAGGATCGGGAGGGCTTCTCGGAAGGGATCCGCATCGGTCACGTGATGGCTGAGCGGCAGCGCCGAGGAGGCGTACACGAGACCCTGGCGCGCATCGGTGTGGACGAAGCGCACGTGCACGTCACCGAAATCGGCGCTCAAGTCGAGCGCCGCCAGACCGGACTCGCCGTGACGGGGGTCCGGCCGGTGCGTCACGGTGAAGGCGCCGTCGCGCTCCTCGGCGGAGAGCAGGCTGGCCCGCAACACGACCTCGCCCGGGGCGGGCGGCATACCCTCGCCGATCGCTTCGAGCAAGCCGCGACCCGGATACTCGTCGGCCGGATAGCCGAAGAGTGCGAAGTGCGCCTGGAACGACGTTGGGGCACGGCCGGGGCCGATGCTGTACATCGTGCCGCAGATGGCCGCCGAGGCAAGCGCGTCGAGGTTGGGCGTATCGGCCGCCTCAAGCGGCGTGCGCCCACCAAGCACGGCATGCTGCCGGTCGCCGAGACCATCGAGGATGACGAGCAGGATCTTGCTCATGTGGTGGCTCCGCGAAGCACGTCGGCCACGATCTCATCGTAACCGGTGCGGCCGTTCGCAACGGCGTCGGCGAGCAAGGTGCCCGCCGGAACCAGGAAGTCATCGAAGAAGGCCGCCGGGAGCGCCGGGGACGCTGAAGCCCCATCAACGCCACGGTAGTTGCCCGAGAGCACACACTCCAGCTGCGGTGATCCTCCCGGCCATCGCTCGCCGAGAATCGCGTCGATCTCATCGCCCTGTGCTGCGGATCGCACGGGGTAGACGAGCTGTGCACCGACGCTGGCGAGCACCGCCGCATAGGCGTCGAGCGCAAGAGCGACCTGGTTGGGCTTCTGGCGTGCGCCGTGCCACTCACGCTCGCCGGAGATCACAGCGACCGCTCCGGTTGTGCGCGCAAGGTGCACGCGCATGACATGCAGGTAGAGGTGACACCCGACGCACGGCACCCAGGCGCCGTACCGCTCGGCCAGGACGGACCCGAACCTGCCGTTGAGCGCATGCCACAGCCTCGGCTTGCCGGCCTCTTTGAGCGGCAGCAGCTCCACTCCATGGCGTGACGCAAGCTCCGCGCCGAGAAACGCGAGGTTGCCCTTGATGCCGCCGAAATCGCCGTACTCCGTGCCGGTGTGCACGTACGACGGAAGGATCGTCCGGACGGCCGGCTGAGCCTCGCAGAACCGCAGCGCTGCTGCGATGCTGTCGGCGCCGGATATCTCGGCGATCGCCAGGGTGCCTGCTTCGTATCGCTTGTTCATTCGAACAGCATACCGGAGTGGTCAGCCGGCGAGGCGAACGAGAGCGGTTTCGAGGAAGTCCACGAGCATCGCGTGCGTGCGACGAGCGTCCTCGACCGTGTGCAGCTCCACGACCCACCAGTCGCAGCGCGTCTCGTCGAGGAGGACATCAAGGGGCGCCGTGAGCGACCGGAGGTCAAGCGGCGCGATATGGCCGCCTTCCTCACGCTCGTAGACGTGAGCGTTGCGCACAAACGGCGCGACCATGCGGGCGAACTGCTCGGCACCGAAGCCGCGGGCGGCGACATCGCTCGACGCGGCGTGCCCGACGTCGAGGGTCACCGAAGCACCGCTGCCGGTTACCAGGCCCATGAACTCGTCGGGATCGCTCGTCAGGCCCCAGCGTAGGTTCTCCAGGCATACCTCGACGCCACGGTCAGCACCGTGCGCAACGATCTGTGCGAGCCGTTCTGTGGTGGCCGAGATACGACCGCGAGACGCATCGCCGGGAAGCCCGGCGTGCAGCGTGAGAAAGCGCCCGCCGGCAACAGCGACCTGGGAGACCGCCTCGATCATCCAGTCGAGCGCCAGATCGGCTTCAGCCTGGTCGGCGTGACCGATCTCGCGATAGCCAAGTGGGAGATGGTAGCGGATCTTGAGCGCATCGGAAGACGCGAGCGTGCGGAGCGTGCGCGCCGTTTCCGCTGTCGAGCCGAGATCTTGAGGAGCGAGGGAAAGGTCGACGCCCGCTCGACCGGACAACCTGTGCACAAGCGAAATCGTCGCCTCAGGAGACGGCGCCGTATGCCCACAGACTGCGAGTGTCGGTTCCATGTCGCGAGTGTACATCAGTTGTCCTGATAATCTCAATCGTTCTGGGTTATCCGCCCATAGCAAGCGTCTAGTGGGAGTATCCCCGCGGACTCACAGAAGTCGCATCCGTTGTCCGAGTCGGCCCTAACGTGCCGTCTCGAGTGTGGCATCATTGAGGTGCTTTCGGGAACAACCGGGGCAGACCACCGTCGCCGACGTACGTGGGGGCATCATGACAGAGACCGAGGGACTGCTCATCGCCAAGGCTGGGACCGACGCGATCAACCTGCTGCCGCGCATGGCGAACCGCCACGGACTCGTCGCGGGCGCGACCGGCACCGGCAAGACCGTCACGCTCCAGGTGCTTGCCGAAGCGTTCAGCAGCATCGGAGTGCCGGTGTTCGCGGCTGACGTCAAGGGCGACCTCTCGGGCATCTCTCAGCCCGGCGGTGGCAATCCGAAGGTGGACGAGCGCGTTGCCAGACTCGAACTCGCCCCTTGGGACATGCACGGCTCCCCCGTCGTCTTCTGGGATGTCTTCGGCGAGCAAGGCCACCCGGTACGCACTACGGTTTCGGAAGTGGGACCGCTCCTGCTCTCGCGACTGCTCAACCTCAACGACATACAGGAAGGTGTGCTCAACGTCGCCTTCAAGGTCGCAGACGACGAGGGGTTGCTCCTGCTCGACCTCGATGACCTGCGCGCGATTCTCAAGTACGCATCCGACAACGCTAGTGCGCTTCGCTCGGAGTACGGGAATGTCTCGGCGGCAAGCGTGGGTTCCATCCAGCGGGGACTGCTTTCGCTCGAGCAACAGGGCGGCTCCGCGCTCTTCGGCGAACCGGCCCTCGATCTCATGGACTTCATGCAGACCGCTCCAGACGGTCGCGGTGTCGTGAACATCCTCGCCGCTGACCGCCTCATGCAGTCACCGCGCGCATACTCGACGTTCCTGCTGTGGCTCCTCTCGGAGCTCTTCGAACAGCTCCCCGAGGTGGGCGACACCGACAAGCCGCGGCTGGTCTTCTTCTTCGACGAGGCGCACCTGCTCTTCGAGGATGCCCCCACCG
>CAZGNF010000005.1:29209-31496 GCA_964527045.1 uncultured Coriobacteriaceae bacterium
CTCCAAGGGCGTGGGGGTTTACTTCGTCACCCAGAACCCGATCGACGTGCCCGAGACCGTCCTCGGCCAGCTTGGGAACAAGGTGCAGCACGCCATCCGCGCCTTCACGCCGCGCGACCAGAAAGCCGTCATCGCGATGGCCGAGACGTTCCGCCAGAACCCGGATGTCGACGTCGCGACCGCCGTCACGGAACTCTCGGTGGGCGAAGCGCTCGTCTCGCTCCTGCAGGCCGACGGATCTCCCGCACCGGTCGAACGCGCACTCATCGTCCCGCCACACGGTCGCATCGGACCGGCCACTGCCGAGGAGCGCGCCGCCGTGATTCGCGCATCGGTCCTCTTCGGACACTACGAACAGGTCGTTGATCGCGAGAGTGCTTCCGAGATGCTCGAGGCCCGCGCCGCTCAGGCGCTCGCCACCGCGGCGGCCGCGCCAACAGCCGCGCCAACGTCGACACCCGGTGCACCCGCGCCGAGGCCGAAGACGGGCGGTCGCCGAGACTCGATGCTTGAAGCGATGGGCAAGAGCATGGTTCGCGCGATGGGCAGTCAGATCGGCCGACAGATCATGCGGGGCGTGCTCGGCACTATCACGAAGAAGTAGCCGATACACACCTCACTTCGCTGCTGTCAGATCCTCGGCGATTCGCTTCACGCCGACGAGGGTCTTGTGCGCGAAGAGCGACCCACCGAAGTCGAGTGGCTTGTCGAAGAGCCACGTGAGGAACGCGCTGTCGAACTTGTCCCCGGCGCGCTGACGCAGAACCAGCCGCGACGTGTTCGCGTCTATCGGCTGGACGCTCCACAGCCACGTCTGGGAGTTGACGGCCGCAGGGTCCCCATACGCCAGCCGCTCACCCTTCGCATCTTTAGAGACTGCGAGCAGCAGCTCGTTCGGCCGGTCGATCTTCACGACGTCGTACTCGACCATGTCGTTGATCGCGATCGTGTCGCCCACCTTGAGGTCCTGCAGCTCCGGGACGATGCGAGTCGAGTAGTGCCCGTCGACGAAGTCGCTTGACCCGGTCATGTTGTAGAACCAGTCCCACCCCGACCAGCCGGCGCGCTTGTAGCCCATCTGGACGATGAGCGAGAAGACTGTGTCGGCAGGCGCGTTGATGGTGATCGCACGCGTGGAGGACGCGTTCAGGTTCGGAACGAGTTCGTCGCCCGTCATCGTCGCCGCGACCTCCTCATCGGTCGCGCCCCAGCGGTCGGTGAAAGAACGGGTGAGCGGCGGAACCAAGATGCAGCCAAGGAGGAAGATCACGATCGCGCCGCCGAGCGTGATGCCGGTCCACTTGAGAACGGCCCCCGCGATCGCGAGTACTGACTTGCCGGCCATGGCTTTCCTCCACATGTCTGAAGTGTTAATCTTACGCTGTACGCTTACACCGTAAGATATATCACCGTACACTGTAAGGGTCAAGAACTTTCTTGGAGGAACCGTGGGACGCACTTCTCGGCGAGACAAAGCGTTGACGCGCGACGAGATCTTCTCGGCTGCGCTCGACATCATCGACACCTCGGGCATCGATGCCCTCTCGATGCGTGCGTTGGCCCGGGTGCTTCTCGTAGAAGCGATGACGCTGTACCACCACGTCGCGAACAAGGACGCAATCTACGAGGGCGTGGTCGACGCAATCATGTCGGAGATGGAGGCTCCCGAGCCGAACCCGGAGGACTGGATGGGACTCATCGAGGCGATGCTTGTCAGCCTTCGCGTGACGCTGGCGGCGCACCCGAACGCCATACCGATCGTGATCCAGCATCCCTTGAAATCGGACACGTATGTGCAGGCACCCATGGCAGCGCTTACGCAAGCCGGATTCACCCCGAGTCAGATCCAGGAGCTGTTCGAGAGCATCATGGCGCTCACATTCGGGGACGCAATCCTCGGCTCGATGACGCAGGCCGCCCCCAATGCACCAGCCCCGCAGTTCAACGAGGGCCGGTTCCGAAAGAGCATCCGATATGTGCTTGAGGGCTACGCCAAGGAACTCGCCGCCCCGTAGCCGGGTATCGCTCCGGCAACACGTGGAACCGCCATGTCGACTGTACGGCGTATGATTGGCCCGTACCCGTTGCTTGGAGGAACCATGCGCCGCTCTGTGGCTCTCACGCTCGCACTAACCCTTGCTGTTGTGCTCGTTACCGGCGGAGTCGTCGGCTGCAAGCGCAAGACCGCTGGCCCTGTTCCTGCCGGCGACGCCGAGTCATCGGTAACGACAACGACGGCGTCCCAGGCGGCCACAGCCAGCACAGAGACGACCGGATCGACCAGCAC
>CAZGNF010000006.1:0-30679 GCA_964527045.1 uncultured Coriobacteriaceae bacterium
GTGTCAGCCGGAGTGCGCACGAGTATCGCCTTGTCGCTCCCGTCGAGTTGCAGTTCACGGGCGGTGAGAGCAGGGTCGGCGTGCGACCGGGGACGCGTGCGTTCGCCGAATTCCAGCGCTTGGCCGCCCTGCTGCTCTCCGATATCGGCGAATCGCGGTACGAACGCCGTTCCTGACGCTGAGTGAATCCGTCGCCCAAACCTGCGTGAATGTCGTACGATGAATGCGCATGCTCGGGGGACGTGCGCGCTGGTTCGTGCAGACGGTTCGTATTGAGGGAGTCGTGCTCGTGGCGGAAGCCGGTCAGCGACTAGGACAGCTTCTCCAACGCGCGGGTGTCATCACCGAGCGCCAGCTGAATGACGCCCTTGAGGTGCACAAGGCGACCGGAAGCCCCATCGGCCGCGTCCTGGTTGACCTCGGCTACGCGACCCAGGGTGCGATTCTTGCCGTTATGGCCCGTCAGATCGGCATCCCCTATATCGATTTTGCGGACAAGAAGCCCGACCCGCACGCCATCTCGATCGTGCCGCGAGACCTGGCTTCTCGATACACGCTGATGCCGGTGGAGTTCGACGACGAGAATCACCTCGTCGTCGCGATGGCCGACCCTCAGAACGTGCTCGCCCTCGATGACCTGCGCATAATCACGGGCTATGAGATTCGTCCGGCCATCTCGACAAAGGACGACATTCTCGCCGCCATCGAGGACTACTACAAAGTCGCAGAGCACGTTGATACCGACTTCATGGATAGCGATGACGCTGGAAACCTCGACCTTGAAGCGCTCACCGAGGTGTCCGATGAGGCCCCAATCGTCAAGCTGGTCAACTACATCATCAACAAGGCTGTCTCGGATCGCGCGTCTGACATCCACATCGAGCCGCAGGAGAAGGACCTTCGGGTCCGCTATCGCGTTGACGGCGTGCTCCACGAGGTCATGCGAAGCCCCAAGGCGACGCAGCAGGCTATTATCAGCCGGTTCAAGATCATGTCGGACATGGATATCGCCGAGAATCGTAAGCCGCAAGACGGGCATACGGCACTCACCATCGGTGGTCACAAGATGGACTTCCGTGTGTCCACGCTTCCGACGGTGTACGGCGAGCGGATCGTCTTGCGTATCCTTCGCAAGGACAACATCATGCTTCGACTCGAGGACCTCGGCTTCTTGCCCGGGACACTCGAACGATTCGAGTCGTCGTTCCGGAAGCCATACGGTGCCATTCTTGTCACCGGACCGACCGGTTCCGGTAAGTCAACCACGCTCTACGGTGCTGTGAACGTTCTCAACGACCCGGGCAGGCACATCCTGACTGCCGAGGACCCGGTGGAGTACCGTCTGCCGGGTGTGAACCAGGTGCAAACGAATGCCCGCGCTGGACTCACGTTCGCGCGCGCCCTTCGATCGTTCCTCCGATGCTCGCCGGACATCATTCTTGTTGGTGAGATTCGCGACCAGGAGACGGCGAAGATCGCCATTGAGTCGGCACTCACCGGCCACCTTGTGCTCTCCACGCTCCACACCAATGACGCGCCTGGAGCCATCACCCGTCTCACCGAGATGGGTGTCGAGCCGTTCCTCGTCGCGTCCGCTGTCGACTGCGTGCTGGCCCAGCGGCTCGCACGTAAGCTGTGCGTAGACTGCAAAGAGGAGTACGCTCCGCAGAAGCAGGCACTGTTGGACGCGGGGTATCCTGCCGACAATCTGCCCGAGAAGCTCTTCCGTGCCGTCGGCTGCAAGAAGTGCGGGGGGACCGGATACCGCGGTCGGATGGGCTTACACGAGGTCATGCTGCTGTCCGAGGAGATCGGTGACCTTACGGTCAAGGAGGCAACGGCCGAGGAGATCAAGCAGGTTGCGATCTCGCAGGGGATGTTGACGTTGAAGCAAGACGGGCTTGAGAAGGTCCGAATGGGGGCCACCTCGATAGAGGAAATCATGAGGGTTGTTGCATAAGGAATCTCGCAAGACGCCGCTTTTGGGGGAGGGGTGCGGCCGGTGTTGGACTTGAATGATCTGCTTGCGCGGCTCGTCGAACAGGATGGCTCGGATCTGCACGTCACGGTCGGCATGCCGCCCGTGATGCGTGTCAATGGTCTCCTGATTCCCACAGAGGGTCCGCGACTTACTCCCAGGGACACCAAGGAGATGCTTTACTCGATCCTGCGGCAGGATCAGCGGGAGAAGCTTGAGCGCGATTGGGAGTTCGACTTCGCATACGCGCTTCCAGGCGTGGCGCGGTTCAGGGTCAACGCGTACTTCCAACGAGACAGCCTCGGCGCAGCATTCCGTCACATCCCGGTTGGAATCAAAGGATTCGAGGAGCTCGGTCTACCGAAGGCAATCCCCGAATTCTGCAAGAAGCCGCGAGGATTCGTTCTCGTCACTGGCCCGACAGGCTCGGGCAAGTCGACGACTCTGGCTTCCATGGTTGACTTCATCAACTCGACGCAAGAGGTTCATATCATCACGATCGAGGACCCGATCGAGTACCTACACCAGCATCGCAGGTCCGTAATCAATCAACGCGAGGTCGGTGCAGACACACATAGCTTCTCAAGCGCGCTCAAGTATATCCTCCGGCAGGATCCGGACGTCATCATGATCGGAGAGATGCGAGACCTCGAGACGGTTGCGGCGGCTCTGACTGCTGCCGAGACGGGCCATCTTGTCTTCGCCACACTTCACACGCAGGACGCCGCGCAGACCATCGATCGCGTCATCGACGTGTTCCCGCCATACCAGCAGCAGCAGGTACGCGTGCAGCTTGCCGGCACACTGCAGGGCATCGTGAGCCAGCAGCTGCTTCCCACCCCCGACGGAAAGAGCCGTGTCGTGGCTGCAGAGGTGCTCGTGCCCACGCCAGGCATTCGGAATATGATTCGCGAGGGCAAGACGCATCAGCTCATGAGTGCGATGCAGGCGGGTCAGCAGTATGGTATGGTCACGATGGATCAGAGCCTTGCGGATCTTCATCGGCGTGGGCTCGTGACTCTTGACTATGCTCTGCAGAGGTCGATTGATCCGAACGTTCTGAAAACACTGTTGGGCCGCGCGCCGTAGGAAGAGGAGACGCCATGGCCACTGTGACCTTCAAATACAGCGTCCGAGACAAGGCCGGCAAGGTCGTCAACGGCAAGCTCGAAGGGGAGAGCCGGGACGCCGTCGCTGCGAAGCTGCGGCAGATGGGCTACATCATCCTCGACCTGAACGAGGATCGCCTTGCTGCTCTCAGCAAGATCCAGTTCGGCACTACGATCAAGGCCAAGGACATCACCATCTTCGCTCGGCAGTTCGCTACCATGATCAATGCCGGTCTGTCGCTGACCAAATGCCTAAGCATTCTGGCGGGTCAGTCTGAGAGCAAGGAACTCCGAGAAGTCATCGCGCAGGTCGGTCGGGACGTCGAGGCCGGCCAGTCGCTCTCCGAGGCTATGGCCAAGCATCCCAAGCCTTTCCCTCCGATCTTCATCAACATGGTTCGCGCTGGCGAGACCGGTGGTGTTCTGGACGAGGTTCTCGTCCGCGTGGCCGACCACTTCGAGCGGGACGCCTCCTTGAAGGCGCGGATCAAGTCCGCGATGACGTACCCTGTCGCCATGGGATCACTCGTGCTCATCGTCTTGGTCGCGATGATGATTTTCGTCGTGCCTACGTTCCAGAAGATGTTCAGCGATATGGGTGGCGAGCTTCCGCTGCCAACCCAGATCCTCGTGAGCATATCCGAGGGTGTCCGGAGCTGGCCCGGACTCATCGTTCTCGTTGTCAGCATCGGCTCGTATATCGGCTTCAAGCTTTGGGTGGCGACCGAGTCTGGCCGCTTCATCTGGGACGGAATCAAACTTCGCATGCCGGTCATTGGCGGAATGGTGCGCAAGCTCGCGTTGGCGAGATTCACCCGTACGTTCGGCACGCTTGTGGCCGCCGGTGTTCCTATTCTCTCCGCGCTTGACATCGTTTCGGAAACTGCAGGCAATGAAGTGGTCTCCCGAGCGGTGAAGAAGGTTCGCTCCGCCATCAAAGAGGGCGAGACCATCGCCAAGCCGCTGGGGGAGTCACCGGTCTTCCCATCGATGCTGGTTCAGATGATTGCTGTCGGCGAGGAGACGGGCGCGCTTGATGCGATGCTCTCCAAGATTGCGGACTTCTACGACGAAGAGGTCTCGACCGCCGTCGATGGCCTGACGTCTCTGATCGAACCGCTGATGATGGCCACGCTCGGCGTCATCGTTGGTGGCATCGTTATCGCCCTGTACATGCCGATGTTCCAGGTCATCACGCTCGTCAAGTGAGCCGGAACACAAATTAATGGGATTTTACTAAAGAGAAGTTCGCGCACGCCGATACACTGTTAGTAGGCCAGTGGGGGCGTGGCCCCCAGGAAGAAGGAGGCGGACATCTATGCGGATGTTCAAGAAGGAAGAGGGCTTCACCCTCGTCGAGCTCATGGTCGTCGTTCTCATTATCGGTATTCTTGTTGCAATCGCGATCCCGGTCTTCAATGCGGCATCTGACAGCGCGCGGCTCCGCACCTGCCAGTCGAACCAGCGTACCATCGAGGGCGCCGTTCAGCAGTACCTTGCTGCGGATCCGGACAACGCCTGGGCTGCCGATCTCGTCGATTCGGGCAACATCCTGATCACGGATGCCTACATCAAGACCGCTCCTGAGTGCCCGGGCGATGGCGGCGGCGAGTACGCTGTCAATGCTTCCGGTACTGTCACCGGCGACAACGGTGCAACCCCCGGTAACTTCACGGACACGGGTCACTCGCACTTCTAGGCCGACTGATTTCGGCTCGAGCGATGGCCGGCAGCATCCGCTGCCGGCCATCGGCGTTTCTTCACTGACGTTGACCTGCTAACCTGTCCAAGACCGAGACCCTGGAGGTGCCGAATCGTGGCCGCAATTCCGCAGTGGTTCTTTCTCACATCCGTGGGACTCTTCGGCCTGCTGTTCGGTAGCCTCGCGAACGTCATCATCTGGCGCGTGCCGAGGGGCGAGTCCATCGTTGCACCCGGATCACACTGCCCCGCATGTGGGACGGCGATCAACTGGTACGACAATATCCCGGTCCTGTCGTGGATCGTGCTTGGCGCTCGCTGCAGAGAGTGTGGCGTCCGGATATCTGCGAGATACCCGGTCGTGGAAGCGCTGTCCGGCATGCTGTGGCTACTCGCCGCCGTGTTGTGGGGGATGACACTTCGGACGGTCTTTGGCGTGAGCCTGTTCTACCTGCTACTCGTGCTCACCTGTATCGACTTGGATCACCTTAGGCTACCGAACGTGATCGTCGGAGCGCTCGGCGGCCTCGGATTGGTCGGGGTCGTGCTTTCGCAGCTCCTGGGAGTTGGAGTCGTGCCGCTCCTCGAGGCTGCGGGATGGCTGCAGAATCCCTTCGTCTACGCTGGGGTCGGCCTGGCGATTGGGCTGGGCGTCAGTGTGCTGATGGCCGGCGGTTATGCTCTCGTGCGAGGCAAGGCCGGTCTTGGCATGGGAGATATCAAGCTACTCGCGGTTCTCGGCATCTTCTTTGGCCCGTATGTGCTTATGGTGCTCATGTTTGGCAGCATCCTCGGTGCGATAATCGGGATAGCGCTCGGGCGCGCCAAATCGGGAGGCGAACCCGCTCGCATTCCCTTCGGCCCCTTCCTGGCGGGTGCCGCTGTGATAGTGGCCGCATGGGGTCCGGCGATCTGGACTTGGTACCTCGGACTGGTCGGGCTCAGCTGAGAGCACCCGGCGCTCGGCCGAGTGCCATCGCAGACCAATTGTTGAGTTGAGGTTAAGCCTCACCCCTTCGTTTCAAGTGGCCCGGGGGGCTGCCGATAGTCTGAATACGAGCGGTTGGATCAATCGCTCGATTCGGCTGTTGCCGACGACTGGGGCGTGAGGAAGATGGTACTGAGCATTCGGGGGATGATTCGCCGCGACGAGGGCATGTCTGTGCTCGAGATCATGATTGCGGCGGTGATTCTCTTCATCGTGCTGACCGGGGTTCTCGGTCTTGTCGGAACAACGACGATGATGGGCGTTGATGCAAAACAGCGAAACGTGATGGTCAACGCTCTCAATACATATGTGGAGCGCGTCCAGTCCCTCCCGTTCGACACGGTCGCGCTCGTCGGCGACGGTGGCGCGCTTGCATCCGAGGAGACAACCAGGGTTGGGGAGTTCACGGTAACGATCCGGCCCGCCGTTGCTGATGGTACGAACGCGGCGCTCAAGAGTCTTACCGTGGCCATCACAGTCTCCGCGAACGGGCGGACGCCCGTTTCCATGACGACTACTGTGCCGATACGTGATCGCAGTCAGTTCCTCACACAGGCTAATCGCACTCCCGAGACGGATCCATCAATTGCGTTCATCGACGCGTATACTCCCGCCGAAGGTGCCGTCGTGTGGGACACCTCGTGTGTCGGCGCAACAGGTGTGCTCAAGCTGGCTGTTGAAGCTGCTGCCGTGACGGGCAGGACGATCACGAACGTTGCCCTTTGGGTCGATGACTCCTATGTGGTACAGGACAGCTCGGCGAACCCGGCGAACTGGAATCCGGCCACTGAGACCTTCTCCGAGACCACGTTCATCTGGAATACCCACCAGACGGAGGAGGTCATTCAGGAAGACGGTTCCTATCTCCCCGTTGAGATCATCGCAGACGGCATGCGTACTATCAGTGCCTACGTGCTGGACGACCAGGGCGTCAGCGTCTACACAGTGCGCCACCTTCTCGTGGATAACCACGCGCCCGGCATTCCCGGAGTTCCCGCTACTGTCGCGGAATCGAACACGAGCGCGACTCTCAGCTGGCTGAAGTCATCCGACGGGACTACAGACTCCGACCACTACCAGGTGCGGATGTTCAAGCAGCCGTCCAATGACACCGGACCCATGAATCCGTTCGAGCACTGGCCCGAGGTAACGGTAGGTACCCCAAGCGGAACCACGCTTGCCTACGCCAGTGGGACGTCCTTCTCGCGCTACTACCCGGCGGTTCGTGCGCTCAGCCCCAGGAACCTTGCGTCTGCGTATACGACGGGCACGCCGATCTTCGTGACGCGTCCGCTTATCACGGGGAACGTAGTTGCGACCAAGAAGTCCACCGGCAACCCGAAGTATTGGAAGCTCGTGACCACGCTCAGCTGTACCACTCCCACGTTCCCCGTGAAGTCCAGTTCGCCCACGATCTACACGTGGTATCGCGTGCTGCCAGGCCAATCGCCGACGGTCGTAGGAACGAACTCGACGACTTTGAGCGACACATACCAGCTCGATGGCAACCCCTCCACAAGCGCGCCTGCGGTGCAGTACTACTGCATAGCAACGTACACGCCTGATGGCGTCGACGGGGGAGTGACTTCGACCACGAAGACGAACACCGTTACGGTTCAGGCCGAAGCGTCCGGGACGTTCACGTACGCGGAGGGGACGTGGTGAGCATGCGGCTCCGCGTAAGCGACGACTCCGGCTTCACACTCACCGAGCTCCTGGTGGTTCTTGGCCTGCTGTCAGTTATCCTCGGCGCAGCGTGGCTGGGCTTCGAGGTTGCCAACAACGGAAGCAAGGCGAGCGATCGCCAGTCATACATCAGCCATGAGGTCGGGTTCCCTCTCGACTACATGGAGCGCATCCTCATGCAGAACTACGGCTTCGACAACACGTACCCGGGAACCACCGGCTACCGGGTCGCTGCGCTCACGGACCGCGACAACGACGGACACCCCGAGCGGTACCTGTTCGAGGCGACCAGCAGCGGGCTACTTCAGGTCACCACATCAGAAGAGGCAGACAGGCCGACGCCGAGCATCTATGTGATCTCGGAGCACAACAGCAACGTTGCCCAGGGCAAGGTGCTCTTCAAGTACTTCGATGCTAACCGCAACGAGATCACTAACATGTCGAATGTCGATAGTCAGGCTCGGAGCATGACTATGACTATCGTGACCACCTACGACGGGCAGTCGTTCTCAGACACGCGACGTGTGTTCTTCCGTAACCGCTAGATACCATCAGGAGGTGCGTCCGATGAACGCGAAGATGCGCAGGTTGCTCTCTGACGAGAGCGGTGTCGCGCTCATCACCGTGATCGGTGTAATGGCCGTTGTCACGATTCTGGCGGTCGGCTCGTTCGTGCTGGCGCAGCAGACGTTGTTCGAATCCAAGAAGGTCGAAGATCAGTCGCGCGCGTTCCGGTCTGCAAGCAGCGGTCTTGACGTGGTACTCACCACGTTCTCTGACGAATCGACAGCCACGGACTTCCCGATCGCCGGAACCACACCGGATGGTTCGTACAGCGTGACACTGGAGGATCTCGGCGGCAGTGAGTACCGCTTGATATCCGAAGGAATCGGTCTTGATGGAAGCACCGAGACAGTCAAGCAGCAGTTCTACTACATGAACCTCTGGAAGATGAATTTCGCAGGTACCGGTCCGCAGTCACTGATCAGCGGTTCGGGTGGCCTCGCTGGAACATCGAACATCATCGGGCCGTTCTACATGAAGGGTAACCTTGGCATCGCGAATAACATGTCCTGTCTAGAGGGACCGTTCTTCGTGAAGGGCGGGAACATCACCGTCGGCTCAAGTGGATCGCTCGGCACGGCGAGCACGTATGTGAAGGTCTATTGCGACGGAACCGGCAATCCCGCTGTACCCCCCAACGGCGCGAAGGGTGGTGCGGGTGGCGTGTTCGTAACGTCAGTGTCGAGGTCGGTGCCGGATATTACGCTGCCGACCATCACCGACGAGATGCTCGAACAATGGGCAACCAAAGCGCAGGCGGAATCAATAGACAACATCATGGGGACGCCGGACAAGGCGCTCGGCGCGAATCTCGAGACTAGCAACGGACAGGCGTCCGACTACAGGGTCATGAAGCCGCCGAGCACGCTTACATGGACCCGGGCCATGGCTCAAGCGGTACCCACCAACGCCAACTACAAGTTCATCGGTCCCGTCGATGGAACCATATCGGACAGAGGTGCTGGAACAACGAACCTCACGATAGGTGGGAGGACCTTCGGCGCCTGGGGTGCGGTGACAACAGCCGACGGCATCTCTCTGCCTGCTGGACCCACGGGGTCGAACTATACGCTGGCGAACCGCTACGATGACTTCGCGTACGACGACGCGACCAACCGGCTCTATATCTCGGGTACGGTGTTCGTCGATGGCTCGTTGACGATCAGCGAAGACATGACCTACATCGGCAACGGCAGTATCGTCGTGAATGGTCCGATATACATCAATGGCACGGTTCGTCCATACGGAACGAACACGCAAGGCGAGACGAACGAGTACGCGCTCGGGCTCGTGACACCGGCCGACATGTATGTGAGCTTCAATACCAACAACAACTACGCGAACAAGACAGCAGACGAGATTCGGGCCACGACTCCGGACATGGCCGGCGCGTTCTTCTGCCAGGGCACTGTCCATTTTGGCAACAACCCGCTCGTGCGCGGCTCGGTCATCGCCGGCAAGATCGACTCCGGCGGACCGAACATGTGCCTGGTCACGAACCCGCTCCTGCCGACCTATCTGCCCGAGTCATTGCCGGGTGTTGATCGAGGTCTTCTGATGCCGGGCCTGTGGACTCGCGGATGATTGTATTGACAAAGGGTGTATGTGTGAGGTTCGATGATACGCAGTATATGCACGTTCCGATGGTCCTAGTGCTTGGCGGCATGTACTCTATGCTCTAGAATGGCTTGGGGGAATGTCGCAAACATCACAGCAGTAGTCGAAGTCTAGTCGTGGCAAAGATAGAAGGAGGATCCATTGAGTTCGATCTCCTTCGGCAGCAGTTCGTCGACAGTTGGCCTGGATATCGGAACCGACCACGTGCGAGCCGTGCAACTGCGGACTGCGGGGGCGGGCTTCGCGCTCACGGGTTACGGTGCGGTCGAAGTGCCGATGGGTGCGGTAGTCGAGGGCGAGATAGTCGACATCGATGCTGTCACCTCCGTCATCCGTGAAGTGTGGCGTCGCTCCGGTGTTCGGGGCAAGGACGTCTCAATCGGCGTTTCCAACCAGAAGGTCATCGTGCGTCTGATCGATCTTCCGTTCATGGAGCGTGCCGAGCTGGCCGGTGCTATTCAGTACCAGGCGCAAGACTACATCCCGATGGCGATCGAGGAGTCCATTCTCGACTTCCAGATCATCGGCGATTACATGACTCCTAGCGACGAGCACATGATGGAAGTCCTGCTTGTCGCCGCGCATCGTGACATGATCGGTTCTACTGTGGCTGCGGTCGAGGGTGCTGGGCTGCGCCTCAGCCAGATCGACGTTTCTTCATTCGCGATTGTCCGGTCCCTCATGGGACCCAATGGCATGTCCGACCTGGATGAGTCCGGGTTCGCGACGGGCATCATTCACATCTCCTCCGGTATCACCAACATCGCCGTAGTCGAGAAGGGTATCCCGCGGTTCAACCGCATCTCATCCCTCGCAGGTAACCAGTTTACTCAGGCGGTCGCCAACGTTCTCAATCTCACGTTCGACGAGGCCGAGCAGCTCAAGATCAGCGTGGGCCTGCCCGACGTTGAGGGTGGAGCCACTCAGTTTGCACCTGACGTTGACCCTGCGATGGCGCCAATCGTCCAAGACTCGCTTGAGCGTGAAGTCAACAAGTTCATCGCGGAGGTTCGCAGGTCGCTCGACTACTACCTGACACAGACCTCTCAGGTGCGGACGATTCAGCGCATCTTGCTGACTGGTAGCGGTGCGCAACTTAAGAACCTTCCGAGTTATCTCGAAAAGGGACTGCAGGCACAGGTCGTCATTGGCGACCCGCTCGCCAGAGTACAGGTTCCCGCGAATCTGCAGCAGGCCGTCTTCGCGGACAGGATGGGCAGCGCGACTGCCATCGGTCTTGCTATGGGGGGAGTTGAGCTGTGATGCGCATCAACCTGCTTCCTCCCGAGATTCTCGAGAAGCGGAAGGCGGAACGCCGGCTCATCTACGTTGTTGCTGCAGCGATTCTAGTAGTCGTCGTGTTGGCAGGAGTATTCGGTTTCGCATGGCTTCAGACCAAGGCGAAGCAGCAGGAAGTGGCTGCTGCTGAACAGGAACTTGCAGCCACCCAAGCGCGGGCAAGCGAGCTCGCCGTCTTCGAGCAGAAGTCGGTAGAGCTGCAGCGCCGCAAGTCGGTGGCCGACGCGGCGTTGGCAGGGCGTATCAGCTGGTCGAAGCTCTATGACGAGCTGTCGCTCGTGATTCCCACGGACATGTGGGTCACAGTCATGAATGCCAACGAGGATACCGGCCTACAGATTGACGGTTATGCGGTGGACAGCGCGAGCGATTCGCCGGACATGGGTCACAAGTCGATCGCGAAGCTGCTCGTACGTCTGGCCGATCTGGATCAACTCTTTGACGTATGGCTGACGAACGCGGCGAAGACGACAATCAACGAATCTCCAGTGATTCAATTCAGCGTCACTGCCAGCGTCAGTGAATCATCCACCGTGGCGCCCGCGCCCGCCGGAAATCAGTAGGGACTGGGTGACAGTATGAACAAGCTATCAGCCCAGACGCAGATGATCATAGCCGGGGCGCTGATTGTCCTCATTGCAGTGGTTGCGATCTTCTTCGGGATTCTGCCGGAGTTCGACAAGGCCGCGCAGGCCACAGCTCGCATTGAAGAGCTGAAGGCCGAGACCAGCACCGCTCAGTCGCTGGTGGCCCGGCGCCAGGGGGCTAAGGCACAAGCGGCCGAAACCGAGGTCGAGCTCATTCGGGTGGCCAACCAGGTGCCGGAAGCTCCCGAGCTGCCCTCGATCATCATCAACCTGCAGGACACCGCGAACCAGTGCGGACTCGTTTTCGCTCAGATCACGCCGCAAGCGCCGACCGCAGTCGTCGGTCTTGATGGCCAGCCTGCTGGCTACAGCGTGATTCCCATTGACGTCAAGGTCGAGGGCCAGTGGGCCGACATGATCGAGTATGTCAGCAAGTTGAGCAAGTACACGCGAGGCATTCGAGTCAAGACCGCACTGTTCGCGGGTATCGATGGAACCACCGAAAAGGCACGGTACGTTGAGGGAAAGATCACCCTTGAGGTGTACACGATGTCTGTCATCAACGTGAGTACAACGGCCCCTGCCGTTCCGTCTGCGCCCGCTACGCCGCCCGCAGACGCGCAGCCTTCGCAGTAGTTCAACGGAAGGGATTACAGTGCCCGACGAGTTCGCAGTCTCCGAGACAAGCCAGCCGATAGCGGCAACGACCGCGGAAACGGCCGCGCCCAAGAAGCGCAACACGGGACTCGTGATTGCGCTCGGCGCCCTTGCAGTCCTCGTTGTCGTCGGGGCAGTCGCCGCCGTGCTCGTGCTGTTCGTCTTCCAGTCGTCCTCGGATTCCGGTGTCGAGGTTCGGGTACCCGAGGGGCAGACGACGCAGCAGCAGGGCGGTTCAACGCCAGCGTCAGACACCGTTGAGGCCGCATCTCCTGCCTCGGCAGTCACCAACTCTGAGGTGTTCACCTTCCGCGACATCTTCGAGCCGCTGGCTGGCGCCGTCGCCCCTGACGTCACTCCTACCGAAGACACCACGGATACCGTGGATACCACAGAGTACGCCGCTGATACGCTGTACCTGATAGCAATCGGCACCGAAGGCGACGTGCCGTATGCAAGCTTGGTCTGGAACTCGCAGACCTTCACCCTCAACGAGGGTGATTCGATTCCGAACACGCCGTGGAAGGTTCTCGACATCCGAACGAGCGATGTCGTCATGCTCTACGGCGACCAGCAGGTTGTTCTGTCAGTCGGGCAGGGCATATCCAAGTAGTGAGTTACCCGGGTGCCCCGCCCGGTACGAGAACTCCGTAGAAGCGCCGCGCAACGCGGCGTTTCGCGTTCCTGGTATTATTTCAGCAGTCGACCGAGGGGCCGCGCAATGCGTTACACAACCGCAGGTGAGTCTCATGGACGTGCTCTTGTCACGATCGTGACGGATGTACCCGCCGGTATTCCTCTCAGTGCTCTCGATATCGACAGCGATCTGGCGCGACGCCAAAGCGGCTACGGGCGCGGCGGACGAATGAAGATAGAGAGCGACCGTGCGGTCGTGCTGTCGGGTATTCGCTTCAGTCACACGATCGGAACGCCTGTCGCGCTCACCATTGGCAACCGCGATTGGGACAACTGGACCGACGTGATGTCGACGTGGGGTGAGCCGGTGGAGGTTGCGCGGGTGACCGCCCCTCGTCCGGGGCATGCCGACTTGCCGGGCATCCAGAAGACAGGTTCGCGGGATGTTCGAGACATTCTGGAGCGTGCGAGCGCGCGTGAAACGGCCGCGCGCGTTGCGGCAGGAGCGATCGGCCGAGCTCTTCTGCGCGAGTTGGGGGTCTCGGTCACTTCCTACGTAACACGCATAGGGGACGTGGAGCTGTCGAAGGAGTTCGACGCGGTTTCCGTAGAGCCTTCGTCCATCGAAGCAAGTGATGTTCGCTGCCCAGACGCGGCCACGTCCGAACGCATGCGTGGTGCCATTGACGCTGCGCGCGAAGCGGGGGAGAGCCTCGGTGGGGTGTTCGTCGTAACGGTGACTGGACTGGTTCCCGGACTGGGCGGCTATGCCCAGGCGGATCAGCGACTTGACGCCCGGCTTGGTGCTGCGGTGCTGTCTATTCCTGCCATCAAAGGCGTGGAGTTCGGTGATGGATTCGAACTCGCGGCACGACCCGGCTCCCTCGCCCACGACGCCATCAGGTACGAGGCACCGCGAGGGATTATCCGCGACACGAACCGCGCTGGTGGACTCGAGGGTGGCATGACGAATGGTGAGCCACTCGTGTTGCGAGGCGCGATGAAGCCGATTCCGACGCTCATGACGCCGCTTGCCAGCATCGACATAGACACGCTCGCCGCCATCGACGCCTCCAAGGAGCGTTCGGATGTGTGCGCGGTCCCCGCTGCCGCTGTTGTGGCGGAGGCGGAAGTAGCGCTTGTGCTCGCCACCGCATACGCCGAGAAGTTCGGCGGAGATTCGGTCTCGGATATGGTGGCGGCTTTGAGCGCATACCGTGCGAGGATCGCCTGGTGAATCACGTCATGCTGATCGGCTTTATGGGTGCGGGCAAGTCCCGCGTCGGTGCTGCGCTTGCAGAGAAGCTCGGCATGTCGTTCGTCGATCTGGATCGTCTTATCGAGGAGCGCGAAGGTCGCACCGTGCCTGCGCTCTTCGATGAGGGCGGCGAGGCGGCGTTTCGCGACGCCGAGCGTACGGCGCTTCGATCCCTCGAGTCGCACGAACCGGCAGTCGTCGCCTGCGGCGGTGGCGTCATCGTGCGCGACGAGAACCGCGCCCTGCTGCGAAGCCTTGGTCGGGTCGTGTACCTCTCGGTCAGCGCCGAGGAAGCACTCGCCCGTATCGGTGATACCAGCGGGCGGCCGCTTCTGGCGGGTGACGCTGCTCGTCTGGCGCCACAGATCCTGGGCGCGCGACTCGCACTCTATCGCGCAGCAGCTGACTTCATCGTTGATACGAGCGGACGTGGCCCCACGGAAGTTCTGGACGAGGTTCTTGCATTGCTGCGTGCGGCTTCGGTTCGCAAGACCCTTCACGTGAGCACCGGTCCGGGATACGACGTCGTAATCGGTTCGGGGATACTCGCCACCATCGGCGACGTGATCACGGAGCGCACCCCAGCTCGACGCGTCATCATCGTGAGCGACACGAACGTGGCGCCCCTGTACGCTGGCGTCGTCGAGGACTCCCTCGCGGCAGCCGGTATCGAGGCGGAAACGCTTGTCTTCGAGGCAGGCGAGGCCTCGAAGTGTTGGGAGACCGCAGGCGCGCTGGTCTCGCAGCTGGCTGATCGTCGCCTCGGGCGCGATGGTGTCGTCATCGCACTCGGCGGTGGCGTTGTGGGCGACCTGGCCGGCTTTGCGGCCGCGGTCTATGTGCGCGGCATCCCCGTGCTCCAGGTTCCGACCACGCTGCTTGCGCAAGTGGACAGCTCTATCGGCGGCAAGACCGGTGTCGATCTCCCGAGTGGTAAGAACCTCGCCGGTGCGTTCTGGCAGCCGGTCTCGGTGGTCGCGGATACTTCAGTGCTGGCGACGCTGCCAGAGTCCGAGTGGACAAGCGGGTTGGTTGAGGTTGCGAAGAGCGCTCTTCTGGCCGGAGAAATCGAAACGGCTGCGCTGGAGGCTAACGCTCAGCACCTCATCGTCCGCGATCACGTGGCCGTTCAGCATGCGGTGGTGATGGCGGCGGGGTTCAAAGCCGCGGTCGTGAGCGGTGACGAGCGCGAAGCAGGCGATCGCGAGTGTCTCAACCTCGGACATACCTTCGGGCATGCACTCGAACGGGTTGTCGGCTATGGAACCGTCTCGCACGGAGCCGCCGTCGCAATCGGAATGCGTTTCGCCGCGCGGCTTGCCGAGGAGCTTGTGGGTGCGAGTCCGCAACTGACGCAGCGGACCGGTGCGTTGTTGGATATGCTGGGCGCGACGGACGGTGTGCCGGGGGGCGTCGGGGCCGACCAGATCCTCGATGCGATGCTGAGCGACAAGAAGACGCGTGGTGGTGTTGTCCGGTTCGTCTTGTTGCGCGAACCTGGTGACTGGTCGGTCGTGCCGGTCGAAATCGAGGTACTGAACAGGCACGTGGAAGCGGTGCTTCAAGCTGACTAGGCGGGGGTGTTGGGCATGCTGCGAATTCTGATCGTGAACGGACCAAACCTGAATCTTCTCGGGCGACGCGAAACCGATGTCTACGGTTCGTCGACCCTGGAGCAGATCGAGGCCGGGCTCATGCAACTTGCCGACGACTTGGGTGTTGAGGCTCTCTTCTATCAGTCGAACCACGAAGGAGCCATCATCGACCGGTTGCATCAGGCACTCGACGACGTTGACGGGGTAGTGATCAACCCCGGAGCGCTCACTCACTACTCGTACGCGCTTCGTGATGCGATTTCGGCGATCGCGATGCCGGTTGTCGAGGTACACATGAGCAATGTTCACGGACGTGAATCGTTTCGTCAGGAGAGCGTGACTGCCGCGGTATGCGTTGGCCAGATCGCGGGCTTCGGGGAGGCGTCGTACGAACTCGGACTTCGTGCGGTCATCGATGCGATACGGGCACACGCCGATGCACGCTGAACCGAGGCTGGCAGCCCTGCGCAGGCGTCTCGCACAAGACGATGTGCAAGCGATGTTGCTCACGGGTGTCTCGAACATGCGCTATGTGACGGGATTCGATGACGTGTTCGATCCCATGATCAACGCTGCGTGCCTTGTGACGCCAGAGATCGCGCGGTTCTATACGGACCACCGCTACAGCGAAGCTGCAACGCTGGCGGCAACCGGAACGCCGTGGGTGGTTCGAGTGCCTTCCGACTCGCTCTACATTGAGGCCTGCCGAGAACTGCACGATGACGGCGTCACGGAGCTCGCACTGGAGGCATCGGTGCCGTACGGGCGCTTCAAGTTCATCTCGGAGCAGTTCGTTGGAAGCGTGCGGGTCATTGATCACGTGGTCGAGGACCTCCGACAGGTCAAGGAATCTCACGAACTCGAGCGAATCGAGTCGGCGGCCCGTCTCACAGACCGCGCATTCGACCACGTCCTCGGGCTGGTCGGACCGGGAATGACCGAGCGTGAGGTAGCGCTTGAGCTCGAGTTCTTCATGCGGAGAAACGGTTCGGACGACATCGCCTTCGATCCCATCGTTGCCAGCGGTCCCAACTCCGCCAAGCCGCACGCCGGGGTGAGCGACCGAGTCATCGGGCCGGGTGAGTTCCTCAAACTCGACTTCGGCGCTCGCATCATCGGGTACTGCTCGGACATGACGCGAACGCTCGTCATCGGACGCGCCACAGACCGTCATCGTGAGCTGCATTCCGCAGTTCTGGAAGCGAACCAGGCCGGGATCGCCGCAGTGAAAGCTGGCGTTCCGGGCAAGGATGTCGATGCAGTCGCACGTCGGGTGCTGGAGTCCAAAGGACTGAGCGAGTTCTTTACGCATGGACTTGGTCATGGCGTGGGGCTCGACATCCACGAATTGCCAACCGTCGGCAAGCAGAGCCATGACTCGCTCAGGACCGGCTCCGTGGTCACGATCGAGCCGGGCGTCTACATACCGGGCTTCGGCGGTGTTAGAATCGAGGACCTGGTAGCCGTCGAGGAGGCCGGCGGTCGCGTGCTGTCGTCCTCTCCTCGTGAACTGATCGAAATCTAGGAAGGGTTCATCCCATGGCAGTCACCACCAGCAATTTCAAGAACGGCATGTGCATCATGTACGACGGCAAGATGTGGATTATCGTCGATTTCCAGCACGTCAAGCCCGGAAAGGGCGGGGCGTTTGTGCGAACGAAGCTCAAGGAACTCAAGTCCGGCCGCGTGGTCGATATCACCTTCCGCGCCGGCGAGAAGCTCGACGACGTCCGCGTTGAGACAAAGCGCATGCAGTATCTCTACAACGATGGCTCGGCTTTCCACTTCATGGACACCGCCAGCTACGAGCAGATCGAACTTGGCGCGGACTTCGTCGGCGACACCGCGAAGTGGCTGAAGGAGAACGACGAGGTCGAGATGATGGTCGCCGACGGTGACTTCATCGGCGTCGAGCCCCCGATGTTCGTCGAGCTCGAGATCACCGAAACCGATCCCGGATTCAAAGGCGACACCGTTCAGGGTGGCACCAAGCCGGCAACGCTCGAAACCGGCGCGGTCGTTCAGGTGCCGATGTTCATCAACAGCGGTGAGCGTGTGAAGATCGACACTCGCGATGGACGGTACGTCACGCGCGTTTAGCCATGTTTCGCCCTTTGTCGCGTATGCGCCCTCCTGTATACTATTGCGACCGCACGTGCGAGCCAGACGCGTGCAGCCTAGCCGATTGTCTCAGGGATGGTGTAGATGCGACCGGTCCACATAACCGATACCACCCTGCGTGACGCGCATCAGTCCCTTTGGGCAACGCGCATGACGCTTGCTGATATGCTGCCGATTCTCCCGAAGATGGACTCGGTCGGTTACTGGTCGCTTGAGGTCTGGGGCGGCGCCACATTCGATGCGGCTCTTCGCTTCCTTGATGAGAACCCGTGGGATCGCCTGCGCATCATCAAGCGCCACGCGCCCAAGACGCCGCTGCAGATGCTGCTCCGCGGACAGAATCTTGTTGGCTATCATCACTACAGCGACGATGTCGTTCGTCGTTTCGTGCATGCGAGCAAGCGCAACGGCATCGATGTCTTTCGCATCTTCGATGCGCTTAACGACATTCGAAACGTCGAAGTGTCTGCCGAGGCGGTCAAGGAGTGTGGCGGTCACTTCGAGGGTGCCATTAGCTACACCGTCAGCCCGGTCCACACGCTCGATACATACCTTGAGTACGCGCAACAGCTCAAGGACATCGGAGCAGACACGATCTGCATCAAGGACATGGCTGGAATGCTCACTCCATTTCGTACCGCGAAGATGGTGAGTGCGCTCAAAGACCAAATCGGCCTACCTGTTCACGTCCACTGTCACTACATCGGTGGTATGGCCCCGATGAACTACCTTAAGGGTGTCGAGGCAGGTGCCGACATCATCGACACCGCCGTCGTCGCGCTTGCGTTCGGCAACAGCCAGCCGGCCGTAGAGATGATCGTCGCCGCGCTCAAGGAGTCCGAGTACGACTCGGGCATCGATCTTGATCTGCTCTTCGAGATCGCGGAGTACTGGGAGAACGTGCGCGAATCCAAGAAGCTCAAGCGAGGCGTCACGTCGCTTATGCACATGGAAGTATTCAGCCACCAGGTTCCGGGCGGAATGCTCAGCAACCTGGTAAGTCAGCTTGAACTCCAGAAGGCGACCGACAGGTTGCCCGACGTGCTTAAGGAGATTCCCAAGGTTCGAGCCGAAGTCGGTTACCCGCCGCTCGTGACGCCGATGTCCCAGATCGTCGGTACGCAGGCTGTTATCAATGTGCTGACCGGCAAGCGCTGGGCGGTTGTGCCTCAGGAGATGAAGGACTACGTCCGCGGGTACTACGGCAAGGCACCGGGCCCCATGGACGATGAGATTGTCGCGAAGGTGCTTGGCGACGAGAAGCCGCTCGGTCCGGATGTCCGTCCCGGCTCCCTCGCGGTCGGTTCGTACGAGCAAGCCGCCGAGGAGATCGGCGACCTGGCGCACAGCGAAGAAGACGTTCTATTGTACGCGCTCTTCCCGAACGAAGCACGCACGTACCTCGAGCAGCATCAGGAAGGCGCCGAGCGCGCCGTGTTCCTCATGGGTGAGGAAGCGAATACGGTCAGGGAGGAAGATTCAGTGGATGTCAATCAGATCAGGGAACTCGTGAAGCTTCTCGAGTCCTCCGAGGTAACCGAGATCGTCATCGAAGAGGGCGACACGAAGGTCGTTGTTCGCAAGGGTGGCGCCGCCCCCGTTGCTCCCGCGCCCGTCGCTGCGGCTTCCGCTGGCCCGGTCGCAGAAAGCTCTGCAGCGCCCGTGGCTGGCGCGCGACCTGCCTCGTGGAAGACGATTACTGCACCGATGGTCGGCACGATCTACCGTGCCGGTGCGCCTGGTGCTGCGCCGTTCGTCGAGGTGGGTGACACCGTGGCCGAAGGTCAGCCGCTGTGCATCCTTGAGGCCATGAAGCTCATGAACGAGATCACCGCCGAAGAAGGTGGCGTCATCCGCGAGATCGCGGTCGAGAACGCAGAACCGGTCGAGTACGGCGCGGTGCTCTTCTACTACGAGCCGGTGGCCTAGCCCATGTTCAGCAAGATCCTTATCGCCAATCGCGGCGAGGTCGCGCTACGCATCGTGCGCGCCTGTAAGGAGATGGGTGTGACCTCGGTCGCCGTCTTCTCAGAGGCGGACCGTGACTCATTGCACGCTCGCATGGCCGACGAGGCCGTCTGCATCGGACCGGCCGCATCGGCGCTCTCGTACCTGAGCATGCCGAACATCATCTCGGCGGCGCTCATATCCGGCGCCGAGGCCATCCATCCCGGATACGGCTTTCTGGCCGAGAACGCTGCATTCGCGCGCGCGGTCGCTGATTCCGGGCTCACGTTCATCGGACCATCACCTGACGCGATCGAGCGGATGGGCGACAAAGCGGTTGCCCGCCAGACGATGATGGAAGCCGGCGTGCCGTGCGTCCCCGGCAGCAAGGGTGTTGTCGAGACATCGGAGGATGCGCTCACGTTCGCTCGTGATGTCGGCTTTCCAGTGCTCATCAAGGCATCCGCGGGTGGCGGTGGCAAGGGAATGCGTGTCGCTCACGACGAGAAGGAGCTCCACGCCAACTTCACCGCCGCGAAGACCGAAGCGGCCGCTGCGTTCGGGAATGACGAAGTCTACATCGAGAAGTACCTGGCGCGCCCTCGACATGTCGAGATGCAGATCCTGGCCGACACGCACGGGAATGCCGTATACCTCTACGAGCGGGACTGCTCGGTGCAGCGGCGACACCAGAAGCTCATTGAGGAAGCGCCTTCGCCTGCACTGACGCCGGAGCTGCGGGCGGAGATGGGCGCGGCGGCGATGAAGGCTGTACGCGCGGTCGACTACGTGAATGCGGGCACCGTCGAGTTCTTGCTCGACACCGACGGACGCTTCTACTTCATGGAGATGAACACGCGCGTTCAGGTCGAGCACCCCGTGACCGAGCAGGTCACCGGAGTCGACATCATCAAGGAGCAGCTGCGCATCGCGGCCGGCGAGCCGATGAAGCATGCGCGCCAGGAGGACGTTCACCTGAGCGGCCATGCAATCGAGTTCCGCATCAATGCCGAGGATCCGCTGCACAACTTCCGCCCTCACCCGGGGAAGCTTGACGTCTTCAACCCTCCTGGTGGCTTCGGCGTGCGCGTGGACAGCCATATGTACTCGGGCTACAGTGTTCCGCCGTACTACGATTCGCTTCTTGCCAAGCTCATCGTGTGGGGCGAGACCCGTGCCGAGGCGATCGCCCGGGCACGTCGCGCGCTGGACGAGTTCATCATCGTGGGCATTCCCACAACGATCCCGTTCCATCAGTACGTGGTCGAAGAGGAGCACTTCCAGCGCGCGGAGGTCTATACTGACTTCGTCGAACGATATGCAACGACCGAGGACATCACGTCCTTCGTGACTGGCGTTCCGGTGGCCGAGAAGGAGGCGAGCGAATGAGTGACGAGATCATGCTTGAAGGGCTCGGCGTAGCTCCCGGCGTACTTGAGACGATCGCGACGCTCGCTGCTCAACAGGTCCAGGGCGTCGAGGATGTTCTCACGCGCGGCGTGGCGGGTCTGGTCCAGAAGGGGCCGGGTCGCGGAATCGTCGTCTCGGTAGGCGATGACGGCACGTTCGCGGTTCAGCTGCATCTTGCCGTGAAGTACGGCATTCCTTTGCGCACCGTTGCCACGGATGTCCAATCCGCGGTGAGCGACGCGCTGCTCTCTCAGACGGGCCAGCAGGTTTCGGCGGTCGATGTGTTCATCGACTCGATCGTCTTCCCGGAGCAGTGACCGTGCCTGTTCCGCAAGGGAAGTCCTGATGCTCGAACGTACACGAGCGCGCCGACAAGCGCTGCAGATGCTGTATCAGCGCGAGCTCACCGGCGATCCGGTCGCCTCGATTCTCGCTACCAAGTCGTACAGTGACGAGGACGGGGAGCCATCGGAGTACTGTCGCGTCCTCGCGCTTGGCACCGAACACGAGCTTGTCGGAATCGATGAGCAGATCGAGTCTACTTCCGAGCATTGGGCGATTTCTCGAATGCCAATCGTCGATCGGAACATCCTGCGTCTCGCAATCTACGAGATCGAGTTCCAGGACGACATTCCGGACTCGGTGGCGATCAACGAAGCTGTCGAGATGGCCAAGGTCTACGGCGGTCCCGACTCGTCCAAGTTCGTGAACGGCGTGCTCGGTCGCATAGCCGAGCAGCACACCGGCGTGCGCGTCGAGCCGATCGAGGATGCGGAGGAGTCGTGGCCGACGAGAAGGGCACGTACGAGCAGGCGAAGATCCGTCTTGAGGAGATCGCCGCGCTCGCCCGCAAGAAGGACACCTCGCTCGAGAAGAGCCTCGACTTACTCGAAGAGGGCGTTCGGCTTGCGAACATCTGTACCGAACTTGTGGATCACACCGACCTGAGCGCTACTGCTACCGTCGAGGTCCCTGAGGGGGCAGTGGAGTCGGGTGCAGTGGAGTCCCAGGGCGCCGAGATTGCAGATGTCGAGGCTTCAGAAGGTGCGTCGGAACCGGAGTCGGATGCTCAAGAGAGCGCGGCTGACGGGCCCGAATAGCGGCATCTGTTCCTACGGCGCGATGACCGTGAGCGGCTTCCGCGCTGCGTGAGTGGTACGATTCTGGTCACGGGCCCCTCGTGTGCTCGCTCAGTACGTCACCGTACGGCAGGAGAAGGAACCCTCTGTGTGCGCCGAGCGCATCCTTGATGCAATAGAATCACCCGCCGACCTCAAGGACCTTGAGGTCGGTCAGCTTGAGCAGTTGGCTGCCGAGATTCGTACTGAGCTCATAGCGACGGTCGCCGAGACCGGCGGGCATCTTGCGCCCAACCTGGGTGTCGTTGAGCTTACGCTTGGCCTTCATCGTGCATTGGATTGCCCCGATGACAAGATCGTTTGGGATGTCGGCCATCAATCCTATGTGCACAAGCTCATCACAGGGCGTCGTGATCGCTTCTCAACGCTGCGGACGTACGGTGGCGTGTGTGGGTTCCCAAAGCGCACGGAGAGCCCGTACGACGTGCACGACACCGGGCACGCTTCCACATCCATTTCGGTCGCGCTCGGTATGGCATGCGCGCGCGATGCCGTTGGCGGAAGCGAGACAGTCGTCGCGGTAATAGGGGACGGTTCGCTCACCGGAGGGATGGCATTCGAGGCGCTCAATCACCTCGGGCACCTCCAGAAGCGGATGATAGTGCTGCTCAACGACAACGAGATGTCGATCTCGCCCAACGTTGGAGCCCTCTCCGGGTATCTGGCCCGCGTACGCCTTGACCGGCGCTATCGTCGCTTGCGCGACGACGTGGAATCAGCGCTTGGCCGCACCAAGATAGGTGCTGCGATGGTTGCAGCAGGCGAGGCGGCCAAAGAGTCGGTCAAGCAGCTGCTCGTACCCGGAATGCTCTTCGAGGAACTCGGACTCAAATACGTAGGTCCCATCGACGGTCACGATATCTCACAGGTTGAGAAGGCCATCCGACTCGCCAAGGATGTCGACGGACCGGTCATCGTGCATGTGGTTACCCGCAAGGGCAAGGGTTACACGCCCGCTGAGAACCGCCCCGACACCTTCCACGGCATCAGCCCGTTCTCGATCGAGAGTGGCAAGGTGAACGGCACTGATGGACCGATGTCGTACACCGAAGCGTTCGGTCGAGCACTTGTGGCCGAGAGCGAGAAGGACGACCGGATCGTCGCGATCACAGCCGCGATGCCGTCGGGCACCGGTCTCGCGCCTTTTGCCGTTCGCTTCCCTGATCGGTTCTTCGACGTCGGCATCGCCGAGGAGCACGCGGTCGGCCTCGCAGCCGGCCTGGCATCCGGCGGCCGCGTTCCCGTGGTGGCCATCTACTCGACATTCATGCAGCGTGCCTACGACCAGCTCATCATGGACGTCGCGCTCCAGGGCTTGCACGTGGTGTTCTGCCTCGATCGAGCCGGGCTGGTGGGTGAGGACGGTCCAACGCACCACGGCGTGTTTGACATGAGCTTCCTGCGCGCCGTCCCGGGTCTGTCGATCATGGCTCCCTCGAATGAGGCCGAGATGGTCCATATGCTGCACACGGCGCTCAAGATGGGCGGCCCGGTCGCCATACGCTATCCGCGCGGGGCTGGCGAAGGAGTACCTCTCCCGACTGAGCCGCAGGTGCTCGAGATCGGACGTGCCGAGGTGCGCCGAGAGGGGAGCGGCGTTGCGATTCTCGGCGTAGGCTCCATGGTCGGGGTTGCTGAGCGCACAGCGGATCTCCTTGCGGAGGACGAGATCTATCCGAGCGTTGCGAACATGCGTTGGGTCAAGCCGATCGATCTGGAGACGGTTGCCTGGGCGGCAGAACACGATCTCATCGTCACGATCGAGGAGAACACGGGGGCTGGCGGTCTGGGCGGGGCGGTGCTTGAGGCACTGTCCGACCTTGGATCCGCTGCGTCGGTGCTGCGTCTGGCTGTCCCCGACTGCTTCGTGACTCACGGAGCGATGAAGCAGCTGCTTGCCGAGATCGGGCTGACTCCCGAGGCGGCACGCGGCGCGATCCTCGGGAAGCTCATGGACATTCGCGGCACAGACGAGGAGCGCTTAGATGGCAGGACGCCGGGCAGACGTCGAACTCGTTGAGCGCGGGCTCTTCGCATCACGAGAACGGGCCCGCGCGGCGATTCTCGCGGGTGAGGTAAAGGCCGACGGTGCTCGAATCGACAAGGCTGGACAGCCGCTGAGCCCTGACGCGGTGATCGAGGTCGCCGAGCGTCAGAGGTACGTCTCTCGCGGTGGCCATAAGCTCGAGGGCGCGCTCGACACGTTCGGCATCGATGTGAGCGGCCTGCGTGCGATTGATGTCGGTGCGTCCACTGGCGGATTCACGGATTGCCTTCTGCAACGTGGCGCGGTGTCAGTGGTTGCGCTCGATGTCGGTTATGGGCAACTCGCATGGTCGCTCAGAACCGATACGCGCGTGACGGTCGTGGAGCGAACCAACGTGCGCGAGGCCGACTTGTTCGCGCTCGGCGCGCCTTTCGATGTTGTTGTGATCGATGTTTCGTTCATCGCGCTTGACCGCGTGTTGCCGAAACTCCTCGAGGCGGCTGGCCCCGACGGGCAGGTAGTGGCGTTGGTTAAGCCTCAGTTCGAGGCTGGTAAAGGACGTGTTGGTAAGAAGGGTGTGGTACGGGATGCGATCGTGCACGAGGATGTGCTCGCAGGCATTGTGACTGCGGTCGAAGCGGCCGGCAGAGTCGTTCGTGGAGCGACCTGGTCGCCCCTTAAGGGTCCCGAGGGTAATATTGAGTTCTGGATCTGGTTTGCCAGCAGTGGTGAACCGGCGAATGTGGATCCGGCCAGCGTCGTGCGAGCGGCGCATCATGCGTTAGGGGACTGAAGTGCGGGTCTTGTTGGTACCGAACCCCATGAACGAGCGTTCCGTAGCGGCCGCCCGAGAACTCGCTCCCTGGCTTGATGCCAGGGGATGCGAGGCCGTATTGGTGGCCGATGACGCTGAGGCATGTGCGATGCCCTTGCGAGGCGTGTCTCGATCCGAGGTTGGAGAGCCCGGGCTTGCGGTCGCGCTTGGCGGCGATGGGACGATTCTCAAGGCTGTGCACATCCTCTCGGGCGTGGATGCACCGATCCTGGGGGTCAATCTCGGCAGGCTCGGGTTCCTGTCTGGCGCCGAAGAGAGCGAGTTGTTCGCCTCGATGGAATCGGCGCTGGCGGGCGAAGCGCGCATCGAGCGACGTGCGACACTGCAGGCTGTCGTCGACGTCGGCGGTCGAGAAGCCGGTCGCTTCCATGCGCTGAACGAGATCTTCGTCGGTCGCGGTGGCGGTGCGCGGGTCGTCGAACTCGAGGTCCGCGTCAACGGGGCGCGCCTGTGGGAGTTCCCGTGTGACGGCGTCATCGTCGCAACCCCGACTGGTTCGACCGCATATGCCCTTTCGGCAGGCGGTCCGATCGTCTCACCGGAGGTGCGCGGCATCGTGCTCGTTCCGGTTGCGCCGCACACCCTCGACTCGCGTCCTGTTGTGATCGGTCCCTCAGACACGGTGGAGATATCGTGTCCAAATCCTGCGCGCGCCGATGCCTGTATCACGGTCGACGGCGATCAGGTGCCCTGTCGTCGTGCACTCGACTCGGTCAGCATATGGGCGGGCGAGCATGACGTACGACTTCTCAAGCCAGACGGAAAGGGCTTCATCGAAGTGCTCGCCGACAAGTTCCCCGGAGCCTGAAATGCTGCTCGAACTGCATGTACGGAACCTGGCACTCGTCGAAGAGGTGTGGCTGGAGTTCAACAGCGGACTGACCGTGCTCACGGGAGAGACCGGCGCTGGCAAGACGGTGCTCGTCGGAGCGCTCCAGCTGCTGCTCGGTGAGCGCGCTGACACCACGCTTGTCCGCTCGGGCGCCGACGAAGCGCTCATCGAAGGTCGCTTCCTCATCGACGGCGAGGAGCGTCTTGTGCGGCGTCGGATCAGCGCCGAAGGTCGTTCGCGCTGCACCATCGATGACGAGATGGCCACGGTAGGCGCGCTTGCCGAGCTGCTCGACGGGATCGTCGATCTTCACGGGCAGCACGAACATCAGGCGCTTCTGTCGGTGTCGCGCCATGCAGGGTACTTCGACAGATTCATCGGCGAGCGGGCGCTTGTGGCTCTCGCCGCTTACAAGGAGGCCTACTCGACGCGCCAAGCGGCCGCGAACGCTCTTGCGGTACTTGAGGATGCACTGGCAGACCGCGACCGAAGGATCGACTACCTGCGGTTCCAGATTGCGGACATCGACTCGGTGGCCGCACGTGCGGGGGAGGATGCGGAGATCGAGTCAGCCTTGCCGAGGATGCGTCACGGTGACCGGCTGACGAGCGCGGCTTCGGCAGCATGGAGCGCGCTTGAGGGCGATGAGGCCGCTGTTGCGCGGCTCGGCGAAGCGCTCGGCGGGCTGCATCGCGCAGCGGGACTCGATCCGATTCTGGACGGCATCGCGAGCGACCTTGAGGCAGCGGTGGCATCAGTGGATGACATCGCATCGCAACTTCGTGCATATGCCGAGTCGGTCGAGCACGATCCGCGTGCTCTTGAGGTCGCCGAGAACCGCCTGGCGGCACTCAGTGCGCTCAAGAAGAAATACGGAGACACGGTCGAGAGCGTACTCGCGATCCGTGAAGCCGCTACGCTCGAACTCGAGCAGCTCAGCGAAGGAACGCAGAGCCTCAAGCGCGCCGAGGAGTGCCTCGAGGAAGCGCAGGTCGCCCTGCGCACGGCTGCCGGCACGCTTGTGGAGGCCCGTGTCGCGTCAGCTACGGCGTTCGAGACCGCGCTTACCGAAGCGGCACGCGATCTGGCGTTCTCGGACGCCCGGTTCGTCGTGCAATTGCAGGATCTGCCCGAGGGGTCCTGGGGTCACGAGGGTCCTCAGCGCGTCGAGTTCCTCTTCACCGCAAGCGACGGGGATGCGCCGCGAGCACTTGCGAAGATCGCATCGGGCGGCGAGATCTCGCGTGTCATGCTTGCGCTCAAGGATGTTCTCGGCCAGGCCGACCACACTCCGGTCCTCGTCTTCGACGAAGTCGATGCCGGGATCGGCGGTGCGACCGCGATCGCTGTTGGACAGCGTCTGGCATCACTTGCCGAGTCCCACCAGGTACTCGTCGTCACCCACCTCGCGCAGGTGGCGGCGTTCGCAGCTCAGCAGATCGTGGTCGAGAAGGACAGCACCGAGGGGCGGAGTGTTACTGTTGCGCGCCCGGTCGGCGCTGACGAGCGGGTTGCGGAGATAGCGCGCATGCTCTCGGGCGGTGCTACTGTGACCGGATTGGAGCATGCGCGGGAGTTGCTTGCGATGGCTGCGTCGGCTTAGGGACGGCTTCCGGTCTGCTAGACTTGAACGTCAGTCCGTACCCGAAAGGACACCATGCAGTTCCAGGGCGTCGCCCGGCTGGACAGGCGTACGAAGGATCTCGTCAAGCGCCTCAGTCGTAACGATATCGCGATCATCGATCACGCGGACATGGACCGCGTGAGCGCTGAATCCTTGCTGGAGTCCGGTGTGGAAGTAGTGATCAACGCAGCGCGCTCGATCTCGGGCACGTACCCGAACCTCGGGCCACTTATTCTTGTGCGTGGTGGCGTCCGGCTCCTCGATGCCGCAGGAGAAGCTGTCTTCGAGAAGGTCAAAGAGGGCGATGTCATCGAGCTCGTGGGTGACGACGTGCTTATCGACGGTGCGGTGGTCGCCTCCGGAACGCGCCTGACGGTCGACATGGTCGAGCACGCGATGGAGGATGCACGATCAGGCCTCGATCAACAGCTTGAGAGCTTCGCTCGCAACACCCTCGAGTACATCTCGCGTGAGAAGACGCTGCTCACAGAAGGCGTCTCCGTGCCGAACACGCGAACCGTCATCGCAGGGCGCCATGCGCTCGTCGTCGTTCGCGGCTACGACTTCAAAGAGGACTTCCAGGCACTTGTGCCATATATCCGAGAAGTACGCCCGGTACTCATCGGTGTCGACGGTGGTGCCGATGCTATCAGGGATTTCGGGTTCAAGCCGGACATCATCGTCGGTGACATGGACTCGGTCAGCGACTCCGCGCTGCTGAGCGGCGCTGAGTTGATCGTGCACGCCTATACCGACGGCCGCGCTCCTGGCGAAAGCCGCCTCGAGCAGCTTGGGGTGCAGGGTACTTCCTGGGCAATGGCCGGAACAAGCGAGGATCTTGCGTTGTTACTGGCCTATGAGTCGGGTGCCGAGCTTATCGTCGCCGTCGGCACGCATGCCAATCTCATCGAACACCTGGACAAGGGCCGCAAGGGCATGGCGTCAACGTTCTTGGTACGGCTGAAAGTCGGCCCCAAGCTGGTCGACGCTAAGGGCGTGAACAAGCTCTATCGCGCCTCAGTCAAGCCGTCGCAGCTTGTCGTGCTCGTAGCGGCCGCGCTTACCGTGCTCTCTACCGCCATCATGATCTCACCACAGGCCCGTAACCTCGTGTCGCTGCTGCTACTGAAGCTGCGCGCGACCGTCGGTCTGTAAACCGGGAGGGCAGATGTACAACCTCAGATACCATGTCGCATCGCTGGTGGCCGTGTTCCTCGCACTGACAGTCGGTCTGGTGCTCGGCACGGTTGTCGCCGAGCGAGGGACGCTGGAAGGCCAATCCTCCACGCTCGTTGCCGACCTTCAGAAACAGTTCGCGCAAATCCAGAAGGACAACGCCGACCTTCGATCGGGGCTTGAGCGCGATCGGAGTTTCGCTGAGGATGTAGTACCCGCGCTGACCGCCGGTGCACTGAGCGGCAAGAACGTCGCGGTCTTGGTCAACACCGGGCGTAGCAACGGGCTGTCCGCCGTGGTGACCGCTATCGAGGCGGCCGGCGGCACCGCTGTGGTGCTCACCCAAGAGTCCGCTGCTATGGGTCTCGACGAAGCCATTCCCGAAGGTCTGCCCGACTTGCTTGGCGGCTCGTTCGCAGACGAGACGGCAGCGCCCGCGAGCGATGCGTTCAAGGATGCCGTTGCCGAGGCCCTCGCGATGGAGTTGCGCCGCGCGGGGAACCGACCGGTTCTCGATGTTCTCATCGAGAGCGGTGCCCTGTCATCGGACAGCAAGAGCGATATAGCCGAGGTCGAAGGGTGCGTCTTCATGACGTCGTTCAGCGGGCAGCCTGATGATCTCTCGGCGAGAGTCGCGGGCGCGCTCGGGGTGCATGGCGCGATGGTGGTCGGGGCTGAGGCAACGAGCCAGTCCACGGGCGTTGCGGCTGAGTCGGTCGATCGTGGATTCTCAGCACTCGACAATGTCGACACGCCGCAGGGCGCCTACTCGCTGGTGTGGCTGCTCACCGGTCGCGCGACGGGGTACTTCGGCATCGGGCCCGGTGCGGACGCGGTGTATCCGGCGGTCGTCGCCGGAAGCTAGTGACGCTCGAGTGAGAGCCGGATCAGCGTGCCGAGCACGTGCAGGAACTGCCGGCCACGGTGTGCGAAGCCGGCGAGATCCTTCCCGGTAGCCGCATGTGCCATCGCGACGGGGATCTCAGCAACGCGAAGCTTCGCTCTGAGTACTCGAACGGTTAGCGCAACCTCTGCGCCGTAGCCCGACGCGAACGGCTCAGCCGCTGTCCATGCGGTCCGGTTGAGCGCGCGCTGTCCCGAAAGGGGCGCGCCTGACTCGAAGCCGTTGCCCAGCATCGCTATCCCACGTCGCGCCAGTCCCTTCACGAGACCGAATCCGCCTGAACCCGCCGGACGGGGGAGCACAGCGACGGTCATGTCCGCGGTGCCTGCGAGTATCGGCGCGATCAGCAACTCGGCTTCGGCAGCCGTCGTACCCAGGTCGGCATCGAGCAGCACAAGGATGTCGGCGCTATCGCGAACTGCGTTCAGGCCGATCTGTAAGGCGCCGCCTTTGCCGATGTTGATGGGCAGGGAGACGACTTCGGCACCTGCGCTCGCGGCGAGCGCAGGTGTGTCGTCGCGGGATCCGTCATCGATCACAACAACACGGTTGACGCTGTTCACCGAACGCGCCGCGGCTACCGATGCAGCGATTCGGCCGGCTTCGTTGTGCGCGGGCATGAGGACGACGACGTTCACGAGGCGTTTCTCCTGCGTGCGATGACGCGCTTCAGTCGCGCGGCACCGGTACGCACTTCCCCGACGCCGAGAAGCGCGGAGAGACCGTAGGCGACGGTAAGCCCCACGAGACCGGCGAGCGCGAGCTGCAGCAGGAAGCCAGCACCGGCAGCGAGCGGAGCTGTGAGCCGTGCTACTCCTACTGCGGCAGCTGCGCCCACGAGCGACGCACCGAGCACACGCAGCACGGTCCATACGATGCCCCGGATGTCGAAGCCGCCGATGTGTCGGCGAAGCAGTAGGCCGAGGACCACGAGGTGCACGGTGAAGAAGATGCCGTCGGCGATCGGGATGCCGCGGATGCCAAGGCCTGCCCAACCGGCGAAACCCGCGGACAGCGCGGCATAGAGGC
>CAZGNF010000007.1:0-27719 GCA_964527045.1 uncultured Coriobacteriaceae bacterium
ATCTAGGCGGGCTGTTCGGCGACCTCTTCTCGGGCGGCATGGGCGGCGGCATGGGTGGCGGTGGTCGCTCGAGCGCCCATCGTGGCGCGGATCTGCAGTACGACGTGACTCTCGGTTTCGACGAGGCGCTGCACGGCGTCTCCACCAAAGTCGAGCTCAAGCGCAACGAGACATGCGCGGTCTGTCACGGCACCGGTGCGAAGCTAGGCACAAGCCCCACAACATGCCCGACCTGCAAGGGATCGGGGCACGTGACGCAGGGCCAGGGCCTCTTCGGCGTCTCTCGGCCATGCCAGCGGTGCGGGGGCAGTGGGAAGATCATCGAGAACCCGTGTGCTACGTGCAAAGGCAAAGGATCGGTCGTGAAGCTCAAGCCGATCACCGTGAATGTGCCGCCGGGCGCGACTGATGGCGGACGTCTGCGCTTCAAGGGCAAGGGCGAGCCGGGGACCGGAGGCGGGCCTGCGGGCGACCTCTACGTCGTGACGCACGTGAAGAAGCACCCGTACTACACGCGCGACGGCGCCGACGTGCTCATGGACCTCCCGGTCACCATCGCGGAGGCGGTTCTCGGCACGGAGATCACGATCCCGACACCCGACGGCCAGAAGGTCAAGCTCAAGATCGCCGAGGGAACCGCTGACGGCAAGGTCTACAAGATTCCCGGCAAGGGCGCGCCGAAACTCAAGGGCAAAGGCGCCGGCGACCTCAGGGTGAAGGTGCACATCGCGATTCCCAAGAAGCTCTCACGGGAGCAGAAGGAGTTGCTTCAGAAGTTCGACGCGGCTCGCAACGACGATGTCCGAGAACACATCGGATAGCGACACGGGAGGACGACGATGAAGAACCAGCGATCCTCGGGCAAGGACCGGCCCGTGTACATGATCAGCGTCGCCGCGGAGTTGGCGGGGATGCACCCGCAGACGCTGCGCATCTACGAGCGCAAGCAGCTCGTGCAGCCGAAGCGCTCGGCGGGCAACACCCGCCTGTATTCGGAAGCAGATGTGGAGCGACTGCAGCTCATCCAGCGGCTCACGCAGGAAGAGGGCGTCAACCTCGCCGGGGTGATGCGCATCCTCGAGCTGCAGGTCGAGATCGAGCGGCTCCAGGAGGACCTGGAGTGTGCGCAAAAGGAAGCCAGCACGACGGAGCGCCGAATCGCCGACGAGATCCAGGCGGTGCGCCAGAGCCTGCGGGCCGATATCGTGCACATCCCGCGTGGCGGCATCGTGCGTCGGGGGCTGTGAGCGCCATGAGCGATGGCGGCGACAGCCGCTCTGCCGTTGTGCGCTGGCTGGAGGGCGTGCGCGCAGGGACGATTCCCGGCGGGCCGATATGACATCTCGTTGCGTGGGTGTACTCACGCGTCTGGAAGAACAGAACGGCACCGGCTTGAAGCGTGAACCGCTGAGGCCGGTGGCCACAGGAGGTACACCATGAGACTCGATAAACTCACCGTCAAGGCGCAAGAAGCGCTGCAGGCCGCGCAGGGTATTGCCGATGACGCATCGTCTGCAGTCATCGAGCCGGAGCACCTGCTCAAGGCGTTGCTGGATGCCGCCGAGGGCGTCGTGCGCCCAATCGTACAGAAGGTGGGCGCCGACCCTGATCTGCTCGAAGCCGAGGCGACCACTGCGATTCAGGCGATGCCGAAGGTCTCGGGCAGCGGCGCCACCGCTCCGGCTGGCATCGGCCCGAGGCTCAACACCGTTCTCGGCTCCGCGTTCAAGCATGCCGAGAAGCTCAAGGACGCCTACGTCTCCACCGAACACCTCCTGCTCGGCGTGGCGGGCGACGGCGGCGAGGCCGGCCGGATCCTCGGCAAGCAAGGCGTCACCGAATCCCGGCTACTCGAAGCACTTGGCGAGCTTCGTGCCGGCGCCAAGGTGACCGACCAGAACCCCGAGGCGCAGTTCCAGGCGCTCGAGCGGTTCAGTCGCAACCTCACCCAGGCTGCGCGCGACGGCAAGCTCGACCCGGTCATCGGCCGCGATGCCGAGATACGCCGCGTCATCCAGGTTCTCTCGCGTCGCACCAAGAACAACCCGGTGCTCATCGGCGAACCCGGCACCGGCAAGACCGCCATCGTCGAGGGCCTCGCGCAACGCATCGTCGCGGGCGATGTCCCCACAAGCCTGCGCGACAAAGACGTCGTATCGCTCGACCTGGGCTCGATGGTCGCAGGCGCGAAGTATCGAGGCGAGTTCGAGGACCGGCTCAAGGCCGTGCTGCGCGAGATCGAGCAGGCCGAGGGTCGCCTCATCCTGTTCATCGACGAGCTGCACACGCTCGTCGGTGCAGGCGCTGCCGAGGGCGCCATGGATGCGAGCAACATGCTCAAGCCCGCGCTCGCGCGCGGCGAGCTGCATGCGATCGGCGCGACGACGCTCGACGAGTACCGCGAACACATCGAGAAGGATGCAGCGCTTGAGCGCCGGTTCCAGCCGGTCTTCGTGGGCGAGCCAACCGTCGAGGACACGATCGCTATCCTTCGCGGCCTCAAGGAGAAGTACGAGGTGCACCACGGCGTGCGCATCACCGACGGCGCGATCGTCGCGGCCGCGACTCTCTCGGACAGGTATATCGCGGACCGCTTCTTGCCCGACAAGGCGATCGACCTGGTAGACGAAGCGGCGAGCCGGTTGCGCATCGAGATCGATTCGATGCCGACCGAGATCGACGTCATCGATCGCCAGGTGCGCCAGCTCCAGATCGAGGAGCAGGCGCTGCAGAAGGAGAAGGACGACGCCAGCAAGGAGCGTCTCGAAGCGTTGCGTGCGGAAATGGCCGGTCTCTCCGAGAGCCTTGCCGGTCTCAAGGCGCGCTGGCAGTCCGAGAAGGACGTGATCGTGAACGTCCAACGCTTCAAAGCCGAGCTCGACGAGGCGAAGGTGGACGAAGAGCGCGCCGAGCGCGACGGCGATTTGCAGCGCGCGGCCGAGATCCGCTACGGCCGCGTCCCGCAGCTCGAGCAGCAGCTCGCCGAGGCGGACACGCGCCTCAAGGAGTTGCAGTCCGGGTCGCCGATGCTCAAGGAGGAAGTGACCGAGGAGGAGATCGCCGAGGTCGTTGGAGCATGGACCGGCGTGCCGGTCTCGCGGCTGCTCGAGGGCGAGATGGCGAAGCTCGCGCGCCTGGAAGAGTTGCTCCACGAGCGCGTCATCGGGCAAGACGAGGCCGTCTCGGCTGTAGCAGGTGCGATTCGCCGCTCGCGTGCGGGCCTCTCGGATCCCGACCGGCCGATCGGGTCGTTCATCTTCCTGGGACCGACGGGGGTTGGCAAGACCGAGCTTGCGCGGGCCCTCGCGGCGTACCTGTTTGACGACGAGCACAACATGGTACGCATCGACATGTCGGAGTACATGGAGAAGTTCAGCGTGCAGCGGCTCATCGGCGCGCCTCCCGGCTATGTCGGTTACGAGGAGGGCGGCCAGCTTACCGAGGCGGTTCGGCGGCGTCCGTACAGCGTCGTGCTGCTCGACGAGATCGAGAAGGCGCACCCCGATGTCTTCGGCGTGCTGCTGCAGGTGCTCGACGACGGGCGACTCACCGACGGCCAGGGTCGCACCGTCAGCTTCCGTAACACCATCATCGTCATGACGAGCAACGTCGGCTCGCAGTTCATCAGCGAGTTCGCTCGTGCTGGTGGCGAAGAGCAGCAGATGCGCTCGATGGTCGAGGAGGCCATGCGTGCGACGTTCCGGCCGGAGTTCCTGAACCGCGTCGACGACATCGTGATCTTCCATGCACTCTCGATGGATGACATCGCGCAGATCGTCGAGCTGCAGCTTGCGATCGTGCGCACCCGACTTGCCAGCCGCAAGATCACACTCGAGGTGACACCTGCGGCCATGGAGCGCATCGCGCTCGACGGTTTCGATCCTGTCTATGGCGCACGTCCGCTCAAGCGCGCGATTCAGCGCGAGGTCGTGGACCGCGTGGCAAAGGCGCTGATCGAGGGCGAAGTCGCCGACGGTGACACGGTCACGATCGATCTTATCGGCGACGAGCTCGACTTGATCGGTTCGTAGCGCCGCACCACAAGCCCCCTCTCTGCGAGGACCCCGGGCAACCGGGGTCCTCGGTCGCTGTTTGGGGTACTCTCTGAACCGATAGCGCCGCATCGGGGGAGGGTTCATGGGCACCAAGAAGTTCACCATCCTGCACAGCAACGACATGCACGGAGACTTCCTCGCCGAGATGGACGGGGCCGAGGGCAACCTCATTGGTGGGTTGGCGCTGCTATCCACCTACATCAACCGTGTGCGTGCCGAGGAAGAGAACGTCATCTACTGCATCGCCGGCGACATGGTGCAGGGCTCGATCATCGACTCGGAATTCAAGGGCGTCTCCACCATCGACGTCATGAACTACCTGGCGCCCGATGTCGTGTCGCTTGGTAACCACGAGGTCGACTATGGATTGCCGCACCTGCTGTTCCTCGAGAAGATCGCGAACTTCCCGATCGTGAACGCCAATCTCTACGTGAAGCCGTTCGACAAGCGGATGATGCGTCCATTCTTCATCAAGAACGTCGACGGGTTCGATGTGTTGTTCACCGGCATCCTCACCGAGAAGGTCATGGATGCGCTCGCTCTCGATAGTCTCGTTGGCAGCTTCGTCTCGCTCAAGGAGGCTGCCGAGGAGGTCGGGCGCATCTGCAACGCGTACAAGAACGACGACATCGATCTCACCGTCATCCTCACGCATATCGGCTTCGAGTCGGACGTCGAGCTCGCCAAGATGCTCGATCCGGCGTGGGGCGTCGACATGATCATCGGCGGTCACTCGCATACGATCCTCGACCAACCTGCGATGGTGAACGGCATCCTCATCGCGCAGGCCGGCACCGGCACCGATCAGGTGGGGCGCTTCGATATCGTGGTTGACGACGACACCAACAGCATCATCGAATGGAAGTGGCAGCTCGTACCCATCGACGCGAGCATCGGCGAACCCGACCAGAAGATGCTCGAGCACATCAGGGAGTTCAAGGACCCGGTCGACCGAAAGTACGCCGCCATCCTCACCAAACTTGCCGAGAAGCACACGCACCCGAGGCGCGAAGTCGAGACGTCGCTCGGCAACCTCATGGCCGACGCGCTCGCGGATTCGCTCGGCTGTGACGTGATCCTCTTGGGCGCCGGGTCGGTACGCGTGCCAGAGCTCGGACCGATTGTGACGCTCGGCGACTTCGTGAGCTGCTTCCCGTATGACGACAGCATCACGCGCTACACGGTCACCGGTGCGATGCTGACGCGGATGTTCGGGCATTGGATGCGCAACGCGAACCGCGACGGCGAAGGGGAGTGCTACCAGGTGAACGCCGCGGTAGCCGCCGTGCACGACGACGCGGCTGATGCGCTGGCGTCGCTCGCCATCGCCGGGGAAGTCGTTGATCCTGCCGCAACCTACACGCTCGGCCTTCAGGGTTACCACGCCGCGAATGCCGAGGCGTACCTTGCCGTGACGCCTGCCGAACTTGAGGCCGGCGGCGACCCGAAGGTGGTCACCACCTCTGCGCAAGAAGTCCTGCAGGAGTGGATGCGCGACCACCAGAATGAGAGCCGACAGGTGCAGGGGCGTCTTACCTACCGCTAAGCGCACCACGAAACCGCGTACTTGACATCCTCGGAGTAAATACATACTACTGTGATAGGAATTGTATGGATTACCCGAGGAGTGACGCATGCGCCTCACCGCACGCAGTGAGTACGGACTACTTGCGCTTGTAGAGATTGCCGCTGGCGGAGACTCTCCGAGAAGTGCCCGTGAGCTGTCGGAGCGCTGGGAGATTCCGGCCAAGTTCCTCGAGCAGCTGCTCGCAGCGCTCAAGCGAGCAGGTGTTGTGCGGGCCGTTCGCGGACCCCGCGGCGGGTACGTGCTCGCCAGCCCGGCCGCGGAGATATCGGTGCTCGCTGTGGTTGAGGCGCTTGAAGGCCCGATTGCGCCGAGCATGTGCGCCCGCGAGTCGGCCGAGTGCGCTCAAAGCGCGCACTGCGCGGCAGGCGCCGTGTGGGGACGCGTGAGCGACGCCGTACGCGACGTGCTCTCATCGGCAACGCTTGCGGACCTGGCGGGCGACCAGCGTCGTCTCGATGCGGTCGCGCCGTCGACGAAGGAGTAGCAGATGACCGACAAGCGCATCTACCTCGACAACGCTGCGACCACTCGCACCGACCCGCGTGTGGTGGCGGCGATGGAGCCGTTCTTCACCGAGACGTACGGCAACGCGAACAGCCTGCATGCAGAGGGCCGAGCAGCCCACAAGGCGCTCGAGGATGCTCGGGCGCGGGTCGCGAGCGCGATCAACGCGAGTCGCCCCGATGAGGTGTTGTTCACCTCCGGCGGCACCGAGTCCGACAACAGCGCGCTCATCGGTCTTGCCACGGCCGGCGGCCGCACGAGCGGGCACATCGTCGTCTCCGCTTTCGAGCACCATGCGGTGCTTGAGCCCGCCGAGTGGCTTGGGAAGCGCGGTTTCGACGTGACGTTGCTTAAGCCGCGCTCGAACGGCGTCGTACATCCCGACGGCCTCAAGGACGTGCTGCGGGATGACACCATCCTGGTGTCGGTCATGCACGGGAACAACGAACTCGGAACGCTGCAGCCGATCGCCGATCTTGCGGCCATCGCGCACGAGCGTGGTGCGCTGTTCCATACGGACGCAGCACAGACGCTCGGCAAGGTCGAGTTCGATGTCGCCGCGCTGGGAGTGGACGCCGCATCGTTCTCAGGTCACAAGATCTACGGTCCGAAGGGCACCGGCGTGCTCTTCCTCAAGAAGGGCCTGCGGTTCGCGCCGTATCTCATGGGTGGCGGACAGGAGTTCCGCAAGCGTAGCGGCACACAGAACGTCCCCGGTGCGCAGGGATTCGCCACCGCGCTTGAGATCATGGTCGCCGAGCGTGACGCCGAGACCATCCGCCTCACGACGCTGCGCGATCGCTTTGAGGCTGCGGTCGTGGGCAGGCTGGAGAACGCGTACGTCAACGGCACCGACGCGCCGCGCATGCCGCACCTGACGAGTCTTATCGTGAAGGGTGTGGAAGGCGAGTCGATGCTGCTGCACTTGGACGCGAAGGGTATTGCGGTTTCCACCGGTTCGGCGTGTTCGTCGGGCTCGCTCCAAGCAAGCCATGTGCTCATGGCGATTGATTGCCCGCAAGAGATCGCGCACGGATCGCTCCGTGTCAGTCTCGGCCGTTGGACGACGGAGGCCGATGTCGACTACCTGGTGGACACGCTCGTTCCGATCGTTGAGCGACTCCGCGCCATGTCACCCGTTTACGAGAAGATGTTCGGCTCTCACAACGCCTGAAAGCGAGGACGTGCAATGCTCTACAGCGACAAGGTGATGGATCACTTCGGCAACCCGCACAACGTGGGCGTCATCGAGGATGCGGACGGCGTCGGCGAGGTCGGCAATCCGGTCTGCGGCGACATGATGAAGATCACGATCAAAGTCAGCGACGATCGGCTGGAGGACGTCAAGTTCCAGACGCTCGGCTGCGGCGCCGCAATCGCGACCTCCTCGGTCATCACCGACATGGCGCGTGGCATGACCATCGAGGATGCCGTCAAGATAACCAAGGCCGAGATTGCCGAGGAACTCGACGGGCTGCCGCCCGCGAAGATGCACTGCTCGGTGCTGGCCGCAGATGGGCTACGGGCCGCCGTGGACGACTACCTCGTGAAGAATGGCCGAGAGCCGATCTCCGGTGGACCCGAGTTGCTCGACGCAGACGAGCACGCGCACTAGCGAGGCAACATCCGCAGTCTGCAACTCCATTGCATGCGTTCATCCAGGGAAGGCTTGGTTATCCTCCCAAAAGGTCCGTTTAGTTATCACGAGAAGCGGAAATGCATAGAGTAAGGTGTGAAATGAATCACACCCTACCTGTGTGGGGAGTTGATTGAGATGCTCACGGTGTTCGGATGGTTCGTCATCGGCGCGCTCGCCCTTGTCCTACTGGCCGCGGCAGTGTTCATCCTTGGGTTCCTGTTGAGCATGATCGTCAGCATCATCCACGGGTTCGGGCTCGGCGTCGAACATGTGGTCGCTCGCAGCATCAACCACATCCCGGCTCATCAGACCGGGCGTGTCGCCCTGCACCACTAGCGTTACTTCTCCAGCTTGAGCGGGATGGTCACCACGTTGATCGGGGATCCGTCCTTCGCTGAAGCTTCGTAAACGACGAGTGAACCCATCTGCGTCTTGGGTGTAGTGAACGGGAACGTTGCGTCGAACGTGCCGCGCGTCCCGGTTCCAGATGTCGCTGTCACTATCTTCTTGGCGAGGACCGCTCCGCCTGCATCGCGGATCTCGGCGATGAATACGGCCTCGAAGACATTCGCGTTGCCCATCACGCGGACTGCGCCCGTCGCTGTCTGGGCGGGCGTGGGGGACTCGACGAGGATCGCCGGCAGTACGTCCTCGTAGCTGAGGCGGTTGAGCGGCTTGTCGAGCATGATGCCTTCACCGCCGAAGACGCTCACTGGCTTGCCATCAAGCGAGAATCTGACGCTCTCGATCGTCTTGAACTGGGTGAGCGTGTAGACGACCTGAGTGAGGCGCATCGTCATCGAGAGAGAGCCGCCGCCGGACTCGAACGTTCCGGTGAGGTCGACGGTTGCCACCTTATTGGAGACAGAGACGCCACGCAGCTGTGTGCCATCGGGCACCGTCGTGCCGAGACCGTACGACTTCTCGCCAGCGTTGGGGCCCTTGAGCAGTTCGCGAACCGCAGCTGTGGCGATTGCCTTCGTTGCCGGAATCTGGCGGGTCGAGACGCCGAGTTTGTCGCCACGCGTGAAGTACACCTTGACGAACATCGGCTTAGGCGGCGTGCTTGTCTCGGCAGAACTGCCATCCTCGACGGGCAGCGTGCTTGTATCGGATGGTGGGGTCGCGGTCGACGTGCCGGATTCGTTGCCGGCATCTGCACTGCTGGTCGTGGGCTTTGCCTTACATCCCGCGACACCGGTGCTGAGCAGCGCGATTGCGAGAACGATGAGGAGTACTCGCAGCAGGACGGGACGACCGTTCATGACGCACCCCCTCGATAAGGAAACAACGTCAGTGTATCCCCCTGCTGCCGTCCACCGTTAACTCATTCAGAATGCCCGTCACCGAGCCGATACACCAAGCACAGGGAACGTATCTGTATGTAGTCATGCACGGAGGTGGCAACGACGGGCGACATCAAGGACAGGATCGAGAACGCGGGCTCAGGATTGCGGCCGCTGAGCGACTGGGCCCGACTTGCGCTGCTCCTGGAAGGCTCCTCGTTCCCGGCTGCGCTCTGGTCCGGCGCGGAACTGCGGTTCCGGTGGACCAACCGGGCGTTCCTGGACCTCATGGACGATGCTCGGCCGCAGTGGGACCTTCTCGGCATGCCGGTGAAGGGGTTCCTCTCCGACACGCGATCCGCGGTCCGGTTCATCGACGCCGCGTACACCGGCCAGGCTTTCACGGATCCTGAATACGAGTATCGCGCCTCATGGGGCGAGGTCTCGTTCTGGCAGCTCAGCTACCTGCCCATGCCCGCTCGCATCGGCGATCCCTTCGATGTGCTACTGCTGGGCATCGACGTGACGCCGCAGGTAAGCGCGCGTCGCGCCATCGAGCGCGAGCACGCGGATCTGCGCTCGGCGATGGGGCTGATCAACACGACCATCCTTTCCTCACTTGATGCCGAGGAGATCCTACAGCGCGTGCTCGTCGAGGCCACCGAGGCGTTCAAGGCCGATTGGGGATGGCTGGCGGAGCGTGAGAACGGCGCGTGGGTGTTCCGCAATGTGCACGGATGGCCGACCGAGATGATAGGCCTCTCGTTCCGGGAGGACGAACTGTCGCTGCCGTCGCTTGCGGCGAGGAGTTGCTCGGTTGAGTACGCCACCGGTACGAAGAACATCTCGGCCGAGCACCTCGAGCTGATGGAGCGACACGACATCGGGGCGTTCATGATGGTTCCCGTGCTCCATCGCGGCCAGGCGACCGGCGTCATGGGATTCTGCTGGGACATCGAGACGCCGTTCACCCCGGCCATGGTCGAACTTGCCGAGAAGCTCGCGGTCTCGTTGTCGCTCGCGCTGGAGAACGCACGCCTCTACGACTCCGAGCGCCGCATCACGCGCACGCTGCAGTCGGCGCTCTTCAGCGCTCCGGCATCGATTCCGGGGCTGCAGCTGGGGCACCTCTACCACTCGGCCTCTGCTGGTGCGCACGTGGGCGGCGACTTCTACGACATCATCCAGCTTGAGAACGAACGGCTCGGCCTGATGGTCGGCGATGTCGCCGGTCGCGGCGTGGAAGTCGCCGCGCTGACAACGCTCATCAAGAGCGCGATGCGCGCCGAGGCCATGCGCCTGCCTTCTCCCGGCGGCGTCCTCGGCCATGCGAATGACATCATGCTTCGCGGCGGCGCTCCGGAGGAGTTCGCGACCGCGTTCTTCGGCCTGCTCGACAACATCACGGGGCACTTCTCGTACGCCCTGGCAGGTCATCCGTCACCCGTGCTGCTGCGTGACGGCGCGGACCCCGTGCTCCTTGCGGAGCCGCATATGGTGCTCGGCGTCAGACAGGACTCCCGCTACAACGCGAGTGAGACGACGCTCGACCCTGGCGATCTTCTCGTGATGTACACCGACGGCCTGACCGAGGCCAAGAACCGGCACGGCGAGCGCTACGGGACGGACAGGCTTCTCGAGAACGTCGCCATGTGCGCCGCCGAGCCCGCCGAGGAGGTGCCGGAATCGCTCTTCCTCTCGGCGTTCTCGTTCGCTGACGGGCACCTTGACGACGATGTCGCCATCATGGCGCTGCGCCGCACGGGGTCGGGGCCGGGCGGCCTCGTCCAGAGCCGACTGGACCTTGCTTGCGCCTGAGGCTTTACGCGTCGCCTCGGAGGCTCTAGGCTCGGGGGGTAGCGCGTCCCGGGAGGAGTCTCACATGCAATGTCCGAACTGCGGTTCCATTCATGAGTCGGGTCAGGTCTTCTGCGGTTCGTGCGGCGGACAACTGCCAGCCGAGGTGCCCCCCACGCAGCCGATACCCGTCGTCGCCGTAGCGCCTCCCGTCGCGCCAGTCGCGCCGCAGGTGAACGACGCGCAGGCCGAGTACGATCGCGAGTACGCTCGCTACCAGCAGGAATATGCTGCATGGCAAGCCGGTCAGGCGCAGCCACAACCGGCTCCGCAGTATCCCACCACGTATCCCGCGCCGGGAGCTCCTGTCGCTGCTGCTCCGGTGAAGAAGAGCAAAGCAGGCCTCATCATCGCGCTCGTTCTCGGCGCGTTCGTGCTGCTCGGCGTTGCAGTCGCGGCGCTCGCGCTCCTCGGCGTGCTGAGCTTCGGCACGGCTACGAAGACGGAGACCGGGGCGGTCGCGCCCGCTCCCGTCGAGACGACTGCCCCGAGTGGCTTCGACACGGCCGAGGCAGCGATCAAGGCCAAGCTTCCCGAATACGGCGCGGACTGGGTCTACACCGTCTACGAAGAGAGCCCCACCACGGTCACGTTCTGGGTCGGACCGCCGGCGAGCGAGTATGCTGCTGCGGTGACGGCGTCCAAGGCTGCTGACGGTTCCTGGAGCATCACCGCCGAGGAGGCACTCGACTTCGCGAGCGATGTCCCGGGTGGCGGCGATGTTGAGATGTCCTCGGCGGAAGAAGCCGCGGCGGTTCTGAGCGATCACCTGTACGCCGTCATGGAGGACCGCGGTATGGACGCGCACGCGCTCACTGTGGAGCCGTTCTCGATGGACGGTGCGAGCGCTGGTGAGGCGGCCGGTGAGTTCAAGTCGTTCACGATCGACGGCACCACTGAGCAGTCGGACGGCTCGTTCTGGGTGAAGTCCACGCAGGTCTGGACGTGGGGCACCGAGAAGTGGCAGTACTGGCTCGTGCCCACCGAGGCTGGCTACCGCATCGCTGATATGAAGGAGTGGTAGGGGGCTACTCGGCAATCGTCCGGACCGTGATCGCGGACTCCTGAGCGACAGACTCAAGCCCCCGGTGCAGGCCAACAGCGTGTATCCGACCTCTAGTCCAGCTCGCCGCGCTTGTCCACGTAGGAATCGTGGTCGTAGCACCACAGCCAGTCGCCATGACCGGTCGCCGGGTCAGCCGGTCCCATGATCGCGTGGCCGGTCTCGTGGTAGTGCGCACGGGCGTGGCGATTCTTCGATGAGTCACAACATCCTGTGTGCCCGCACACCTTGCACACGCGCACCTGCACCCACGTGTCGCCGGTCTTGACGCACTCCTCACACACCGGTGTGGCGGCCTGCAACTCCGGATCACATGCTGCGATGTGTTCGCACTTCATGGGTGTTCCCTCCACTGGGTGGTCGAACTCTTGATACCCATGAGCACGGGGTGCCCCAACAGCGCGCGGGGTATATCCTGGGAGGCACCGTGTCCGCTCGTCGGTTGCCGCATTGAACGGAGCTATCCAGCCATGTCCCAGATCACTACTTCCGGTTCGCCAGAAGGCGCGCTCCTTCGGCTTCGCAGCGTCTTCAAGGTATACGACACCGGAGAGACGCCGTTCACTGCGCTCAAGGGCATCGACCTTGATGTGCATACAGGCGAGTTTGTCGGCATCATCGGCAAGTCGGGCAGCGGCAAGACGACGCTCATCAACATGATCACCGGTATCGATCACCCCACATCCGGCGAGATCCTCATCGATGGGACGCCCGTTCACGACCTCGGCGAGAACGACCTGGCGCGTTGGCGCGGGCGCACGATCGGCGTGGTCTTCCAGTTCTTCCAGCTGCTCCCTACGCTGACGGTCTTGGAGAACATCCTTCTGCCGATGGACTTCTGTCACATGTGGGCGCCGCGCGAACGCATCGATCGAGCCATGGATCTGCTTGAGCAAGTCGAGCTGGCAGATCAGGCGAACAAGCTGCCGGCGGCGCTTTCCGGTGGGCAGCAGCAGCGCGCTGCAATCGCCAGGGCGCTTGCGAACGACCCGCCGATCCTTGCTGCCGATGAGCCCACCGGGAACCTCGACTCCAAGACGGCCGACGCGGTGTTCGGCCTGTTCGAACGACTCGTCGAGCATCACAAGACCATCATCATGGTGACGCACGACAATGACATGGCGAAGCGCGTTCGCCGGGCGCTCCACGTGAGTGACGGCGAGATCATCGAGGAACGCGTCCACCGCCCGCGGGCCGGGGCATAGCGGTGCACGCCGTCCGCTGGAAGAAGGTCTTTCGCGACCTCGTGAGCCATCGTTTCCGAACGGTGCTTGTCGTGCTGTCCATCGCCACGGGCATCTTCGCAGTGGGTGTCGTGATGGGCGGCCGTGCGATCCTGCTCCGGGAGTTCGACTCGGAGTTCGCAGCTTCGGTGCCGCTTAACGCCGACTTCTACACGATGCCGTTCAGCGACCCCATCGTGCGACGTGCACAGGAGTATCCCGGGGTCGCCGAGGCGATGGGCCGCCATGCAACGTCGCTTCGGTATCGCTGGTCGGGATCGGACGCGCCTCGCACGCTCTCGCTCGTGGCGATCAAGGACTTCGGCGATGTTCCCGTGCAGCGGATCGTCCCCGAGAACGTGCGCAGCTGGCCGCCGAGACGCGGCGAGGTGGTACTGGAGCGCGCCGCGCTTCAGGTCGGCGACTATGAGATCGGCGACACGCTCGAGGTCGAGACGCGGACCGGCGAGAAGAAGACGCTGATCGTGAGCGGCTTCGTTCACGATATCAACGCGGTTCCGGCGCAGTTCGTCGGCTCAGAGACAGGGTACGTGGCATTCGAGACGTTGCCCGACATCGGCGAGGCGAAGTCGTACAACGAGCTGCTCGTCGCGATGACCGGCACGAGCCTCACCCAGCGGGAGGCCTCCCTTCTTGCCGAGAACATCAAGCGCGATGTGCTTGAGGAGAACAGCATCACCGTCCTGGGCGTCTATGTGCCCAAGCCCGGCAGCCATTTCCTGGGCGACATCTTCAAGGCGGTGTCGCTCCTGTTGTTGGCGCTCGGGCTGCTGAGCCTGCTGCTCTCGGGGTTCCTCGTCGTGAACACCGTCTCGGCGCTTATGGCGCAGCAGATCAAGCAAGTCGGCATCATGAAGGCCATCGGTGGCAGGGCATCGCAGGTCACGTGGATGTACCTCGGGATGGTCGCCGTGTACGGTGTGCTGGCGGTTCTCGTGGGCGTACCGGCGTCGGCATGGGCGGGACAGAAATTCATCGAGTTCGCCGCCGGCGTGCTCAACTTCCGAGTGTCCTCGTATGTGCCGCCGGATTGGGTGACCGCGCTCGAGGTCGGCGTCGGACTTGTCGTGCCGCTGCTGGCCGCGATCGTCCCGATTCGGCTTGGTACGCGGACGTCGGTCGTCAAGGCGCTCACGCAGACGGGTGTCGACTCCTCGGCGTTTGGGCACGGTCTTGTCGATCGCGTGCTCGGGCTCCTGCGGGGCCTTCCAAGACCGGTCGCGCTCTCGCTGCGCAATACCTTCCTGAGGAAAGGGCGACTGCTGCTGACGCTCACCACGCTCTCGCTTGCCTCGGCTGTGGTGATGAGCGTGTTCAGCGTGCAGGCATCCATCAACCAAACGACCGACGACCTGGAAGACTGGTGGCGCTACGAGGCGCAGGTGCGCTACGAGCGGCAGACCGACCAGGCGGGAACCGAGCGGATCATCAGCGGCACGCCCGGTGTGACGGCAGTCGAGAGCTGGGTTGGGACGACGGTCACGCTCGATCGTCCTGATGGCACGACCGCTGAAGGGTTGACGCTCATTGGGACGCCGTACGACACGGTGTTCATCCACCCCACATTGCTTGCGGGGCGCTGGCTCCAGGCGGGCGATGAGGATGCGATCGTGGTCAACACCGATGCGCGCAAGTCAGAGCCCTCGCTCGACCTCGGGCAACGCGTCACCGTGGAAGTCGCAGGCGAGAAGCGCGTCTTGAAGGTCGTCGGCGTTGTGAAGGGGCAGTTCGGTGGCTCGGCGCTCTATATGAACCGCGAGGCGCTGGCGGTCCTGTTGCCGGGGTCGGGCATCACGCAGACGCTGATCAAGATGTCGTTCACCGATACCGCATCGCAGCGCCGCGCGCTCGACGATATCGAGACCCGGCTGGATGAGGCGAACTACCGTGTCGTCAGCACCCGGACGACCGCCGAGTTCCGCGAGCAGATAGCCAACGAACTTGGCATCCTGGTGGCGTTCCTGGTGATCATGGCGGTGCTGCTTGCCGCCGTGGGCGTCATTGGCCTTACCGGAACGATGACGATCAACGTCATCGAGAGCACACGCGAGATCGGCGTCATGCGTGCGATCGGCGCGCAGCATGGATCCATCTATCAGATCTTCATCACCGAGGGCCTCGCGGTTGGTTTCATGGCGTGGGTCATCGGCGCTGCTGCGGCGTACCCGATGAGTTATGGACTCGTTTCGCTGCTCTCGGGGGCGATCGGCTTGCCGCTCTCGTACCGCTTCTCGTGGACGGGTGTTGGAAGCTGGCTGGGCATCATCGCAGCCATTTCCGTGCTCGCCAGCGTGGCCCCTGCGTTCCGCGCAAGTCAGGTCAGTGTCCGAGATGCGATAGCATACGAGTAGCGCACCACAGATTCACTCGGGCTTCACGCCCGTTTCGCGTACGCTCGCGCCATGAACGTTCCGGAGGTCTGAGTGGAGAATCGCTTCCATAATCCGTACAGGCACTGGGTCCGCGGCCTGTTGGCCGAGGTTCTGATCCTGAGCCTGTATCTCGCCGCGCTCGGGTTGATCGGCGCTGTCGTGGCCTGGGTCCGGTAGGTCGCCGAATGTGGGTCAGGCGAACAGGATCCGACGTGCGGGCGATCGCCCACTTCACCGGCGTGCTCGTGGTCGGCGTTGGGCTACTCATGATCCTGCCGCTCGTCACAGCGGTGGTTCTGGGAGAGTGGGCGGTGGCGGTCGACTACCTCGCAAGCCTGGGCATCGCGCTTGCTGCTGGCGTTGCGCTGATGCTCGCCGCGCCTCCCGGGACGCGGCTCTCGCACAGTAATGCGCTGCTCGTCACCGGCCTTGCGTGGCTGGCGGCCACGCTGGTAGCGGCCGTGCCACTCGCGTTCTCCGGCAACTATGCGAGCTTCCTCGACGCCGCCTTCGACGCGATGTCGGGTCTCACAACTTCGGGGCTCACCGTTGCCCAGGACCTCGATCACATGTCGCTTGCGCACAATATGTGGCGGCATCTGACGCACCTCATCGGTGGCCAGGGAATCGTCGTGGCGGCGCTGTCGTTCGCGATCGGCCTGCGTGGGGGCGCGGTCTCGCTCTATCAGGCCGAGGGCCGAGACGAGCGCATCATGCCGAACGTCATGCACGGTGCCCGGTTCATCTGGTTCGTGACCGCGGTGTGGGTGACGCTCGGCACGTTCGCGCTGACGACGCTCAACGTCGTACGCGGCATGTCGATGGTGCGCGGCTCGCTGCACGCGTTCTTCGCCACGGTGGCCACCTTCGACACCGGCGGGTTTGGGCCGATGTCCCAGAATGCTCTGTACTACCACAGCCCTGCCTTCGAGTTCATCACGCTTGTGCTCATGCTCGCGGGCACGCTGAACTTCAACCTGCATGCAGATCTGTGGCGCGGTGATATTCGTGAGATATGGAGCAACATCGAAGCCCGCGCGCTTGCGATCAACATGGGCATCCTGTCGTTCGCTGTCGCTTTAGGACTTACCGCCACGAAGCTCTACGGCGCGCCCGGCGAGGTTCTTCGGAAGGGCGTGTACCACATCGTCTCCGCGAATACGGGCACCGGACATCAGACGCTCTACGCATCTCAGTGGGCCACCGATGTCGGCGGCCTCGCGTTCGCCGCCGTCGTGCTTGCGATGGCGTTCGGCGGCATGGCATCTTCGACTGCCGGCGGGATCAAGGCGCTCCGCGTGGGCGTTATCGTGAAGGGCATCATCCAGCGAGTACGAGTGTCGCTTGCGCCGCCATCTGCCGTCATCCGCACCAAGTACCACCACATCACCGACCAGACCCTGACCGACGAACTGGTCTCGGGAGCGCTGCTCGTGTTCGTGCTCTATGTCGTCACCTACATCAGCGGCGGCCTCATCGGCGCCGCGTACGGCTACCCCGCTGCACAGGCGATATTCGAGTCCGTGAGCGCGACAGCAAACGTTGGACTCTCGACGGGCATCACATCTCCGGCCATGCCCGCCGGTCTCAAGCTCGTGTACATGCTGCAGATGTGGGCCGGTCGCCTTGAGTTCATAACGCTCTTCGCGGTCATCGCAAGTGCCGGGCTGGCTTTCCGACGCAGAAGGGCGCGACCGCTATGAGAACCCTGATCGTGCTTGTTGCAGTATCGCTCGTGTTCGCATGCCCCTCCGGCGCGTTCGCTTCGTCGGCCGACGGAGATCCGCTCAATGCCACCACGATCCTTGCGGGTCGCGCCGAACTGGACGGCAAGACGGTGACGTTCGAGGGCGAGGCCATCGGCGAACTGCTGCACGCTGGCGACGACGGTGCGTGGCTGAGCGTGCTCAGTGAAGGCACGGCGCTTGGCGTCTACCTCCCCGAGAAGATGGCCGAGTCGATCACACGGTTCGGCGACTACGAGAACACGGGCGATACGGTGCGTGTCTCCGGCGAGTTCAGGCGGGCATGCGATGAACACGGTGGCGACCTGGACGTCCACGCCGTATCGCTTGAAGTGATCGCGCCGGGCGTTACGCGCGATCACCCGGTCAAGCCATGGAAGGTCGGAGTCTCGGCGATGGCGTTTGGTGTTGCGGGTGCAGGGACACTGTACTCGCGGCGTCGACGCCTCGTCGTTGAGGGAGAGTGACATCGTGAGCCGCATGTTCGCGAGCGACAACGCCTCGGGCGCGCATCCCGGCGTTCTGGCCGCACTGGTTGCGGCGAACACGGGCCACGCGCATGCCTACGGGAATGACGAGTGGACTCGGCGAGCACTGCGCACGATCCGGCGGCACTTCGGCGACCAGGCCGAGGCGTTCTTCGTCTTCAACGGCACGGGCGCGAACGTCACGGCGCTCTCGGCGGTCATGCACTCGTACCACGCGGTCATCTGTGCCGAGACAGCACACATCAACTGCGATGAGTGTGGCGCTCCCGAGCGGTTCACCGGTGGCAAGCTGCTGCCGGTGGCGACGCCGGATGGGAAGCTCACACCTGCGCTCATCGAGGGAGCGATTACCGGCGTAGGGGTGGAGCATCATTCGCAACCACGGGTGGTTTCCATCACACAATCGACCGAATACGGCACCACGTACCGGCCCGATGAGATCGCGGCGATTGCGGATGTGGCGCACGCTCACGGGCTCGTGCTGCATGTCGACGGAGCCCGCATCAGCAACGCGGCGGGGTTTCTCGGCTGCACGCTTGGCGAGATGATCACAGACACGGGCGTCGATGTTCTTTCGTGCGGGGGCGCGAAGAATGGCATGGTTTTCGGTGAGGCTGTCGTGTTCATCAGTCCAGAGCTTGCAGAGGGGTTCCCTTTCGTGCGCAAGAACGGTGCTCAGCTTGCCTCGAAGATGCGCTTCATCTCAGCGCAGTTCGAGGCGCTCTTCGGAGGCGACCTTTGGTTGCAGAATGCCGCGCACGCTAACGAGATGGCGCGATTGCTCGCCTCGGAGATGCGGCAGATTCCGGGCATCGAGATCACCCAGGCGGTCGAGGCAAACGAAGTGTTCGCGCGCGTTCGTCGGGAATTCATTAAGCCGCTTCAGGATGTTTCCGATTACTACGTGTGGGATGAGCGTTCCGATGAGGTGCGCTGGGTGACCTCATGGGATACGACCAACGAGGACGTCGACCGGTTCGTCGGCGCAGCGCGTGCACTCTCCGAGAGGTAACTGGGTGGATCACAACAAGGACGTGCTGCGAAAGATCCGTCTCTGGGGCTTCGCGACCATCATGGTCGTCGCTGTCATGGTGGCCATTGTGGTTGGGCGAGAGGTCCAGATGGTCGTGGTGCGCGGCGCGGGCACGGTTGTTGCCTCGGGCTCCACGACGCTTGTGCAGAGTTGCCTCGATGTCGACTCGGGTGCTTCTTTCTCCCCCGCAAGCCTTGCGCGTCTTGACGAGCTCGTGAGCGCACGCAACGCCGGAGACAACACGATGCTCTTCCGCGTGATGGACGGGCGGGGGCGCGTGGTGTTCTCGACGATGGTCGAGGAGGTGGGCGAGGAGCCCGAGGAGGTCGAGTTCGACTCCGTCCTCGCGGGAGAGACGCATATAGGAATCGTGGACACGGCTGGCAACGAGGCGCTTGGGGATATCACCGACGAGCGTGCCATCGAAGTGCTGACGCCGCTTACCATGCCGGGTACCGACACGATCATCGGTGTCGTCGAAACGTACAAGCCGTATTCTCAGATCGTCGGCTCCGCCCGGCGCGCTGCGCTTATCGTGTGGATTCCCGTCTTTGTCGGTGCATTGGTCTCGTTCGCCGGGCTCTCATGGGTCCTCGACCGCGCGACGGTTGAAGCGCGAGAGCATGAGGTGGAAGTCGCCTCGCTCAACGACAGGCTGTACGACTCGATGATGACGCTCGAGGGCCAGGCGCTCGGCACGTTGCAGGCCCTCTCGGCTGCCGTGGACGAGAAGGACTCGTACACTGCGCGCCACTCCCTGGGCGTGACGAACTGGGCGCACCTGATCGGCGTTGCCGCAGGGCTGTCGCCTGTTGAGCAGGCCACGCTCGAGCGGGCAGGCTTGCTGCACGACATCGGCAAGATCGGCGTGCCGGAATCCGTGCTGCTCAAGCCGAGTCAGTTGACCGAGGAGGAGTTCGCGCAGATCCGGCAGCATCCCGAGGCGGGCGCGCGCATCCTGGAGACGATTCCGTTCCTGGACGACATCGTGAACGTGGTGCGCTACCACCACGAACGGTGGGACGGCAAGGGTTATCCCGAGGGACTGGCCGGAGAGCAGATCCCGTATCTCGCCCGGGTGCTGGCGGTTGCCGATGCCTACGATGCGATGACGACGGATCGACCCTACCGCGAGGCCATGCCGGTCGAAGAAGCTCGTCGTGAGCTGCTCGCGTGCGCCGGATCGCAGTTCGACCCCGATGTCATCGCGCTCTTCGTGCGAGGTGAGACGCCAGTCGTCTAGGGCGCATGTGGCGCATGCTCACATGCGGGAATACTCCTACTGTGACGTTCTCGTCTCGGGAGGTTCCCATGAAACGCTCCGCCCGCATCCTCGTTGGCGCTCTCGTCATCGCGCTTGCCCTTCCTGCCACAGCCGTTGCGGCGCCGTCCGTCTCGGTCCGGCTCCTTGCCCGCTGGCGGGTTCCCCAGGCCATCACTATCGTCAACGCAGGAGACGGCAGCGATCGGTTGTTCGTGCTCGAGAAGACCGGCAAGATCCGCGTCATCAAGGGCGGGCAACTGCTCGCCACGCCGATGCTCGATCTCACCGCGAAGGTGAGCAAGGGGAGCGAGCAGGGGCTGCTCGGCATCGCGTTCCCTCCCGGCTTTTCCGCGAAGCAGTACTTTTACGTGAACTACACGGACACGCTTGGCGACACCGTGATCGCGCGGTACCACATGAGCGCGAACCCCGATGTGGCGACCACTGTTGGCGCGCAGACGGTCCTCAAGGTCGACCAGCCGTATGCGAATCACAACGGCGGAGGCATCGTCTTTGGACCGGACGGCTACCTGTATGTGGGTATGGGCGATGGCGGCAGCTCCGGCGATCCGCTCGGCAACGGGCAGCGCAAGAATGTGCTGCTTGGCAAGATGCTGCGGATCGACACCGAGAGCGGCTCGGCCACGTACAGCATCCCGCCGAGTAATCCGTTCGTCGGTGTGGTCGGGTACCGGCCAGAGATATGGGCGCTCGGAATGCGCAACCCGTGGCGGTTCTCCTTCGACCGGACGACGGACGCGCTCTACATCGCCGATGTCGGCCAGAACGCCTGGGAGGAGATCGATGTCGAACCCGCTGGCTTCGCGGGTGGGCGGAACTACGGCTGGAACTGGTACGAAGGGAACCATGCGTACCCGCCCGGCAGCACGCCCAAGTCCACGGCCGGACTCACCTTCCCGGTCTATGAGTACAACCACACGACCGGCGGCGACAGTGTCACCGGAGGCTATGTGTATCGCGGCTCGGCGGTTCCCGGATGGCAGGGACTCTACTTCTTCGCCGACTTCGAGTGGGGGAAGATCTGGGCGATGGACTCGGCCAACACGGCCTCCCTTGGACTGGATTCGTCGCTGCTCTTCCCGACATTCGGCGAGGACGAAGCCGGTGAGCTGTACGTAAGCGAGTACTTCGACAGCACCATCTACGAGTTGCGTGACGGCAGCGTCCCGCCCGTGGTGAGCATGCGACGGCTCCAGGGTCCCGACCGCTACGCGACGGCGATCGCGGTCGCGAACGACGTCTTCCCCTCGGGCGCGACCACTGCCGTTGTGGCGACCGGTGAGCGGTTCCCCGATGCGCTCTCGGCATCCGCGCTGTCGGGCGCCGTGGCAGGACCGCTGTTGCTGACGCCGTCGACGCGACTTGAGCAGCGACTGCTCGACACGCTCGCGGGCATGGGCGTGACCGACGTGTACATCGTGGGCGGAACCGCTGCGGTGAGTTCCGCGGTGGAAGGCGGGTTGGTGACCGCCGGCTACACCGTGACGCGCATCAGCGGGGCGGACCGCTACGCGACCGCGGGCAACGTTGCGCGAAAGGTGAAGGAGATCCAGGGGCCGGCGTTTTCGGGCAACGTGTTCCTTGCGCGCGGCGACGAGTTCCCGGACGCGCTTGCAGCCGCTCCGCTCGCATACGCGGGTCACGGGCCGGTGCTGCTCACGCGGCCGACGGTGCTTCCTGCCGCCACCAAGAGCGCTGCGGTCGCGATCGGTGCGACCGAGGCGACCGTGCTTGGGTCGACGACGGCGGTCTCAAACGCGGTCGTGAGTGCACTCGGCTTGCCAAGCACGCGCTGGCAGGGCGCCGACCGCTACAACACGGCGTATCAGATCGCGGCGGGCGCTCAAGGGCGGGGCTGGACGACGTACTCGCACATCGGTATCGCGACCGGACTGCAGTACCCGGACGGGCTTACCGGCGCGACGGAAGCCGGCGCCAACAACGGCGTGTTGCTGCTGACGAAGCCGACCTCCCTCCCGGTCCCAACACGAATCGCGCTCATGGGGCATCAGACGGATGCGTCGTCGGCAACGGTGTATGGCGGACCTCCGGCCGTCTCGGCCGATACGTACCAGATCATCAGGTGGCATCTGCCCTAATGGCGGTGTCTTACCCCGCGAGATCCCGAAGCACGCCGAGGACATCCTCGGCGTGGCCCTCTACGTGCACTCTTGGCCATACGTGCGCAATGGTTCCATTTGGGTCGATGAGGAACGTGCTGCGTTTGGCGGTCACGCCGAGGACCTCGCGCGCACCGTATGCGTCGATGATCGACTTGTCGCCGTCGGAGATCATCGGGAACGTGAGTTCGAACTTGTCGATGAATCGCTGCTGAATCTCGGGCTTGTCCGCACTGACGCCCACGACCAGGGCGTTCAAGGCTTCCAGGTCGCTCTTGTGCGCCTGGAAGTCCTTCGCTTCATGCGTTCAACCGGGGGTGTTGGCGCGCGGGTAGAAGTAGACGACCACCCAGTGGCCGTGCTCGGCGGCGAGGTCGAAGGTGCCGCCGCCCGTAATGGGGGCGGTGATCGGCGGCGCGGCCTCGCCGATGGCGGGCAGGCGGTTCTCGGCCATACGGGCTCCTCTCGTGGGTCCTCACAGTATCTACCTCTGCTAGGATTCTTCTCACGGTTCAAGGAAGGAGTATCCGGATGCGCTTCATCGTCGACGGCCACAACGTGACCATGCGCGATCCCGCGACCCGGTCGCTCTCCACCGAGGACCAGCGCGACGCACTCGTGCGGCGCCTCGCTGTGCGCGGGCGCGAGCTGCTCGGCACGGGTGCGATCACCGTCGTCTTCGACGGGCGAACGGCGGATGCTCCACACACGTCCGGCGCGCTTGAGGTGCGCTTCTCGGCCGAGGAAAGCGCCGACGACGTCATCGTGCGGCTCGCGACCGGCGTCGAGGGCGTAACGGTCGTGACCGACGACCGCGGTCTGGCTGTGCGCGTCACGTCTGCGAACGAGCGGGCGCGTGTGCTAGGGTGTGAAACACTCTTCGAGGCTGCGCGTCCCAAGCGGGGCGGGCGCGGCAGGTATCCGGCAACATCTGCGGGCCTGCCCAAGGGTGCGAACAAGGTAACCGAGGAGCTCAAGAAGCTCTGGCTACAAGACGGGGAGTGACATGCTCGGAGTACTCGTGAACGTCGTGGCCATCGTGCTCGGAACGGCGCTAGGACTCGCATTCGGCGGCCTCATCACCGAGAAGATGCGCGAGATATCGTTCCGCGGCGTCGGCCTTGCGGTCCTCGTCATCGGCGCGTCCATGAGCATCGGGGGCCTCTCGGGACTTGGCGACTCGAAGCTGGGCGAGTTCGCACCGCTCGTGCTCGTGGGTGCGCTCGTCGTGGGTGGTATTCTCGGCGAGGCGATCGGCATTGAGCGCGGACTTGAGCGCTTCGGCCACTTCCTGCAGGAGAAGACGTACAACATCAAGCTCTTCGCGCCCGGTCCAACCGAGCAGCCAGACGCCAAGGGTCACACGATCGTCGAGGGATTCGTGACCGCGAGCCTGCTCTTCTGTGTGGGCGCGATGACGATCCTCGGCAGCATCGAAAGCGGCCTGGGGAACCCGTCGCTGCTGTACCTGAAGTCGCTCCTGGACGGCATCGCATCCATCGCGCTCGCCACGAGCTTCGGCGCCGGAGTGGGGCTCTCCGTCATTCCGGTGCTGGTCATCCAGGGCGGTATCGCGCTTGCTGCCAGCACGGTGCAGCCGTTCATGACGCCTCCGGTGATCCATGCACTGCAGGCGGTGGGCGGCGCGCTCATCCTCGCTATCGGCCTCGACCTCACCGACATCAAGCGGCTGCCGTACGGCAACATGCTGCCGGGCGTGATCATCGCCGCGCTGATCGCGGGGTTCTGGGGTTAGCAAAGCGTGTCGTCAGCTGACGTGTCTGATAGACTCCGTGCAAGGAACCATGTCGTTTCAGCAGGCTCTGGTGGGGAGTGCCGATGTCATCACTGAGAAGTGCCGTTTCGGGTCGACGCGCAGTGGCAGTAGCTGTGTGTTTCGCGCTCGTCGCAACCGTCATCTTCGCAAGCGCGCTTTCAGGCTGGGCGTGGGTGACTCAGGCATCGATCGAGCGTGTGAGCGTTGACGACGTCGGCACGCAGTCGGATGGCAACAGCAACTCCACGATGGTGTGCGCCAGCGGCCGATATGTCGCGTTCCACTCGGCAGCGACCAATCTGGTCGCGGGGGACACGAATGGTCGGCAGGACGCCTTTGTTCGCGATCTGCTGACCGATACCACCACGCGCGTCAGCGTCGACTCCTCCGGCGTGCAGGGCAACCGCATCTCGGCGTTGCCGAGCCTGAGCGCGGACGGCTCGCTGGTCGCGTTCCAGTCGGCGTCGACGAACCTCGTCGCCGGCGACACGAACGCCAGCACGGATATCTTCGTCCGTGACATCGACGCCGGAACGACCGTGCGCGTGAGCGTGGACAGCCTCGGTGTGCAGGCCAACAGCGATTCGACTACCCCGACGATCAGTGCCGACGGCCGGTATGTGGTATTTGCCAGTGAGGCGACGGACCTCGTGGCGGGCGACACGAACGGGGTTTTGGATCTCTTCGTGCACGACATGGTCACCGGTTCGACTGTACGCGCCAACATCACCTCGACGGGCACGCAGGCGGACGGGCCTGTCACGCTCTCAGCGATCAGCGGAGACGGTTCCCGCGTGATCTTCGAGACGACCGCGAGCAACATGACGGCCGACGACACGAATGGTGCGATCTCGGATGTGTTCGTGCGCGACCTCGTTGCTGGAACGATCACGCTCGTGAGCGTCTCGTCCGGCGGCGTCGTAGGTAACAACGATTCCATCCGTCCGTACATCAGCGCTGACGGTACGATGGTCAGCTACGAGTCTGTGGCGAACAACCTGGTTCCTGGCGACACCAACAACCGCGGCGATGTGTTCGTGCGCGACCTCGGTTCCGGCGTTACTCAGCGCATAAGCGTTGCGACCGACGGTACCCAGGGCAACGCTGCGTCCGGCAACGGCGTCATCAGCGGCGACGGCAACTGGGTCGCTTTCAGGTCGGCGTCGTCCACGTTCGACCCGACGGACACGAACGGGAACGCAGACATCTACATTCGCGACCTTGTGCTGGGCGACACGACGCGCGTGAGCCTTGCCTACGATGGCGCCGAGGCAGACGACAACTGCTTCAACCCGTGGGTTGACGCCGACGGCAGCGTCGTCGGCTTCCAGTCGGTCTCGAGCAACCTTGTGGCGAACGACACAAACGGTTTCACCGACATCTTCGTGGTCGGCGTCGAGAAGGACACGACGCCGCCGGTCACGACCGACGATGCGCCGAGCGTATGGCAGAACATCGCTTCGATCGACGTGGCGCTGTCCGCAACGGATGATCTCTCGGGCGTTGCCGGGACGACCTACACTGTCGACGCGGGGGCCGCCCAGGCGTACTCCGGCGCGATCTCTGTGACCGATGAAGGCGACACCGCCATCGAGTATGCCTCGACCGACAACGCCGGCAACGTCGAGACGAGCAGTACCGCGCATGTGCTGATCGACCGCACGGTGCCCACTACCTCAGACGATGTTCCCGCAGGCTGGCAGAGCAGCGACGTCACCGTCACGCTGTCCGGTACCGATGCCATCTCCGACGTGGACCACATCATGTACGGGGTGCCCGGCGGCATGATGATCGGCTATGCGGGGCCGTTCCAGGTCACCGATGAGGGCGAGACGGTCTTCGAGTACTTCGCCGTCGACCTTGCCGGCAACCAGGACGACACGCAGACGGTGAGCGTCTTCATCGACAAGACCCCTCCGGTCACGACCTCGGATGCGAAGTCGCGCTACACGGCCTCGGCAACGATCTCAATCTCTGCGACTGACGCGGTCTCGGGTGTGGCTGCAACGTGGGCGAGCCTCGATGGCGGGCCCTACGCGCCGTACGTGGCCCCCATAAAGACATCCGCCCTGGGCGACCACACGCTGTACTTCTACTCGGTAGACGAAGCTGGCAACACCGAGGTCGTACAGACGGTGTCGTTCGAGGTCACAGAAGCGGGTTTGCTTGCGCGCACCGGTGCCGATGCCCTGGTGCTGCTCTTCGCGGCAGCGCTGGCAGCTACAGCGGGACTCGGTCTTCGGAAGCTGGCACGCCAGCGCGCGTAGCGCCGTCGGTTAGATCGACTCGCGCCACCCCGGCGTCGTGAACGCTGCGGGGCAGATATCGTTGAGCGTACACGCGCCGCAGGCCGGTCGCTTTGCCGTGCACACCGCCCGGCCGTGGTCGATGAACCGGTAGTTCACCGCGAACCACTCGTCGCGCGGGATGACTTCCATCAGGTCACGCTCGACCTTGTCGGGGTCCTTGTGCTCCGAGAGGCCGAAGCGGTGCGCAAGGCGGAAGACGTGCGTGTCCACTGCGATGCCCTCCACTTTGCCATATGCGTTCGCGATGACGATGTTCGCCGTCTTGCGCGCTACGCCGGGCAGCCGCATGAGGTCCTCCATCGTGTCCGGCACCCGGCCGCCGAATTCCGAGACCAGCATCCGCGCCGTACCGATGATGAGCTTCGTCTTGTTGTGATAGAAGCCGGTCGGCCGCACGATCTCCTCGACCTCGAGCACATCTGCCGAGGCAAGCGCCTGTGGCGTTGGGAACCGGCCGAAGAGGATCGGTGTGACCTTGTTCACGCCTACATCGGTCGTCTGTGCCGAGAGGATGACGGCCACGAGCAGCTGGAACGGGTCGGCATAGTCGAGCGCTATATGCGCCTGGGGGTAGAGCTCGCCAAGTCGTCGCATAAGCTCACACGCGCGTTCCTGCCGGTCCATGGGGCTCCTCTCGCGGGCTGACGTCTGTGATGGTACCCGAACGGCGAGGCGTCTGTGGCGGGAAGGCGACGGTATAGCCCGCGGTAAGTCCCGGTTAAGTGCGCCGAGGCATACTCGTATCGGACCTGAAGCGCTGGGGGGCGAGTCAGGTGCAGGGGGACCTCGGCGGGCCCTCGGGTGGCCGGGCGCCCCCCGTCGGCGACACCTTGGACACACAGGACCGAGCACGAGGGGGAACCATGAAGATCACGAGAACGATCGCTGCGGTGGCCGTGACGCTTGCGATGCTGGCACAGCCAGCGGTCGCGGTCGCGTCCGACACCGGAGATGACCCGAACCCGACGAAGAACGTCACGACAGCACTCGACGCGAAGGTGGAGCGGGAGTATCAGGGATGGCTGCGCAGGCAGGGTCCGGCAGCGAAAGGCACGATGCGCTCCGGCCGCATGATCGTCGACGCGCCGTACAAGTACTACTACACGCCGAGCCACAAGCAGGAGACCAACTACTACTGCGGACCGGCGACGGTGCAGGTCATCGACGATTATTGGGGCACGCCAGCCACGCAGACCGAGATCGCGAAGTACCTCGGCACGTACACGACGCATGCGACCGACTTCTCGCTGGTGGACAACGCGATCAACAAGTTCGCAGGTCAGAACTACGTGTACGTCACGTGCGCGTCGGTGAGCGACACGTACTACCGCATCCAGTACGGGCTTCTCACTCG
>CAZGNF010000007.1:27729-30670 GCA_964527045.1 uncultured Coriobacteriaceae bacterium
GGACACCCTGCTGCGACCGACGTGAAGATCGACGCCGACCTGTGGCCGAACTACATGTTCGATCACGCGGGACACATCATCCCGATCGAGGCGTTCGATTGGCGCTACGGCACGGTGCGCGTGAACGACCCGTACGATGAGGCGTACTACCAGGGCGGTGGCGCGACGTATGGCCACAAGACGTACTCGAAGGCAATCGTCGCGAGCGGCATCATGGCGCACACCCGCCATGCGATCGTGTACTAGGGGAGATCGGATGGCTGCGGACGTTGTGTCCGCAGCCATCCCCGACATGAGGGGAGTCGTGCATGCGAAGAAGACGGGGAGTGGCGATCGTCGTTGCGGCTTCGTGCCTGGCGTTGGCGTGCTGCGGATGCGGCGCGGCGTCATCGGGTGGCACGCCATCGGCAACGGAGGAGCCGGAAGCTGAATCATGGGTGCGACCGCCGGATATCGAGTCCACAGAGGGCACTGCGCCCGCAGCGGCCATGCGCGAGTACGTGCTCCCGGGCGGATGCAGCCTTAAGGGGTACGCCAGCAGATTCGCTGTCTTCTACGACCGTTCGGTGAGCGAACTCGATGATTCGCCGATCAGGCTGCTTGATCTTGAGACCGGCAAGCATGTGCAGGTACGCAAGCAGGCTGTCGGAGCGGACGAGGCGTTCTCGATCGTCGGTCTGCGGTGCTCGGATGAATGGGTCGTGTGGGAGGAGCTCAAAGGAAACGAGCAGGAAGCGCCCCTGAAGTGCTACTGGCGCCTGTTCGCGGCGCCGATCCTGAATGACGGCGCGGCGATCGGAGAGCCGGTGATTGTCGATGAGAACGAGGTCTCCATTGCGTCGAGGCCGCTCTTCGCAGTCGTCGGCGATGAGGTCTTCTGGATGACCAACAGCGTGCCGAACACGGTCCAGGAGGGAGCGGTCAACGGCGCACGGGTGCGCGCCACGGTGCTTCCCGATGGAGCCATGCGTGAGGTGCTGAGCGGCACGCGTCACATCCGGGCATTCTCGGCGAGCGAGGGCCATCTGCTCATCAGCGAGTTCGTCGCAGCGAAGGGGACCGCCCAGCGTCTGCTGGTGGTGGATCCGGTTTCCGGTGCTACCGAGGAGACGTACGATCTGGGCAACAGAGACCGACCGGTAAGCCACTTCCCGATCACACACGGCGGGACCGTCGCCTGGGCCGTTATGCCTGATTCGGAGGGTACATGGTGTGATCTGCTCTATCGCCCGGCGGATGGTGCTGAGGGCAGAATCGAAGACCATGCAGGCGATCCGGTGATGGTCGGGCCGTACATCTTCTACGAGGTGGAACGATCGGAGTCCTCGGGCACTGGAATGACGAAGTCGGTCATGCGCATCCGCGGGTTCGACCCGCGCTCCGGCGTCCGCTTCACGATGCTGGAGACATCGACGTCGTCGGACGGGCAGTGGCGCTTGCCGATCGGCCCGGCATACGCAAGCGACTCGCTTCTGGTCATGAACGATCTCTCGCTCCAGACTACCGAGAGTCCCGACACAACACTCGTACGTCGCTACACGTTGGCTTCCAAGTAGCTGCGCGTTGACCACTCCGGTGCGGGGCCGTAGACTTGGGCGACCCCGCACCGGTTTCCGGTTGCGGGCTTTCGTGCTGTTCACCACCTCGGAGGTCACGCGTGTCGCTGCTCACACACATACTGCCCGCGCTTGAACGGGAGCCCGCGCTGGCGCGTTTGCGCACGCTGCTCGCCGATGGCCGAGACGCCACGGTCGCCGCCAACTCGCTCGTGCGCCCGCCCGTCATCGCGGCGCTGCTCGATGCGCGCGAGCGTCCGGCGCTTGTGGTCGTCTCGGGAGAAGAGGCCGCCGAGCGGTACGCGCGGCAGCTGCGCGCCTACCTGCCCCGCGAGCGCGTGTTGCGCCTTCCGCTTCGCGAAGATATGCCGTGGGACACCTCGGCGCCGGACCTGGAGGTCGTGGGCTCCCGGGCGCGTGCGCTCTACGCGCTCGATCACGGTCGCCCGGTCGTGGTCGTGGCGAGCGCCCGCGCGCTTCTGCGCGTGCTGCCGCCGCAGGGTTCGCACGTCTTCGAGCCGCTTGAGATCGCGGTCGGCGGCACGCTCGACCTCGTCGAGGCCGCAGACCGGCTCGCCCGCATGGGGTACGAGCGCGTCGACAAGGCGACCGACCGTGGGCAGTTCGCGGTCCGCGGCGGCACGCTCGACGTGTTCGCCTCGGACGCGTCGTATCCGGTTCGCGCCGAGCTCTTCGGCGATGAGATCGATTCGCTCAAGCGCTACGTGCCTACCACCGGGCAGACGATCGGCGATGCCGAGCCCACCGAGGTCTTCCCGTGTCGCGACATCATGCTTGGCACACGCGCCGCGCAGGCGATCCGACGCGCCTTCGAGAAGAAGGCGAAGGAGGACGACGCGCTCACGTTCGACCTCGAGCGCATCGACGAAGGCATCTACTTCAACGGCGTGGAGCGCTTCCTGCCGTTCATCTACAGGGCCGCAGGCGCCGTGCTCGACTACGTCCCGCCGTCGGCGCTCATCGTGGTGGCCGAGCCGCGCTCGCTCTTCGACGACGCCGCTCGCTATCACGACGACGTCCTCGCGAAGGCGAAGGCGGCCGGCGCGGATGCGTCCGGGCTCTTCCTCGGCCCGGCGGCGCTTGACCTCGGGTCGCGCCAGCGGCTCACGCTGCTCTCCATGCTTCGCGCCGGTGGCGCCATCGACGCCGAGATCGTGTCGCGCCGCCCGGACGTCGCCGGCGGCGAGGAAGCGTTCACCGGCGGCGTTCGTGCGCTGCTCTCGGCGGGGTACACCGTGATGGTCGCCGCGCGCGACCATCGCTCGCGCCGTCGTGTCCGAGACGCGCTTACGGGCGCGGGGCTCTCGGTGGTCGACCTCGCGGACGACCCGCACGCCACGCCCGCGCGGGGCGCCGTCATCATC
>CAZGNF010000008.1:0-546 GCA_964527045.1 uncultured Coriobacteriaceae bacterium
GAGTATGTGTGGTTGTCAGCCTCGCAGCGCCGTCGCGATGACGCTGTACTGCTCGGCGTCGATCTCGCCCTTTGCGAGCCGCTCGCGGGCAATCGCGAGTGCGTTGTCCTCGGCACCGCCTGCGGGAGCGGCTGTGTGCATCTGGTTGTACATCGATGCGTGGTGCATGCCGTGCTTGCGTCCGACTGCGAGCCAGATGACCAGCGCCACAACAAGCGCGAGGAGGAAGAAGCCAAAGATCAGACCGCCAAGACCGCCGCCGACCATGTGGCCGACTCCGTACCCGATTCGTCCGTAACCCATCATGTTGAGGACTCCTTCTCAAGAGAGTGTGTCTTTGTGTGCTGAAAGGAGTATCTCCCGCACGTGTGCAGCACCGATGAGCGTGATGTGAAGAACAGATGCGCATGCGGAAGACGTGATGCGCTTCTACGCCTCGATCGGGATGCTTTCCGGGTCCGGTTCGGCGTGGGGCAGCCGGGGCGGCCGCGTTGGGGCGCTCGTCGTGAGGGCGACGCCCGCCACGATCACGATCATCCCGGCAAG
>CAZGNF010000008.1:556-6832 GCA_964527045.1 uncultured Coriobacteriaceae bacterium
CGACCGGCTCGCGAAGCACGAGCCAGCCGAGGAACACCGCGATGACCGGGTTAACGTACGCGTACGTCATCACCTTCGAGGCGGGTGCGTTGCGCAGTAGCCAGACGAACGCCGTGAACGCCACGCACGAGCCCATGACGCTGAGGTAGACGATCGCGCCGATGCCTCCCGGGGTGAGAACGAACTGCGGCCACTCGCCCACAACGGTACCGATGCCGAGCAGCACGACCCCCGCCACGCCCATCTCATAGCCGGTAGCGACGAGCGCGTCGGTCTTGACCGGGTGCTGCTTCGAGTACATCGATCCGGCCGTCCACAGCCACGTTCCGAGGATCTGGATACCGATACCGATGAACTCCTCGGGAGTGCCATGGAGCCCGACGAGCCGTGGGACCATCAGGATGCCAAGTCCCGAGAAGCCCACGACGAGGCCAAGGACGCCACGCCACGAGGGACGCTCCATGCCGGGCAGAAGGTACTCGGCAAGCGCGGTCCAGAGCGGCAGCAGTGCCACGATGAGCGCGGCGAGTCCCGATGGGATGCTTCGCTCGGAAAGGAACGTGAAGTACATACCGCCGACGAGCAGGAACAGCCCGACGACACTCACGATGCGGAAGTCGCTCCAGGGGATTCGGATGCTTGAGCCGCGCCAACGCGCGAACGCGAGCAGGATGACCGCGGCCGAAGCGAGTCGCGTGCCGGCGAAGAGCGCGGGAGGCAGCGCGGCCTGCAGGCCGATTCGGATACCGAGGTACGTCGATCCCCACACCACATACAAGACGGCGAACGCGACGATGAGCTTGACCTTGTGCGACCAGCGCAGCGGATTGAGTCCCAACGTCCCTCCTCGGTATGTGGATGTCGGAACAGGATACACCTGCTCCAGCTGGGCGAATATCACCAACTCGGGTAGATTGAGCGCATGGGCGATGACAGGTATCCAAAGCCGGCGATGAGCGGCGACGCCGTGGTGGTTCGGGACACGGATTCCGGTCCCGAGGTGCTGCTCATTCGCCGCGGTCGCGAACCGTTCTCGGGTGCCTGGGCGCTACCCGGCGGGTTCATCGAGCCATTCGAGCGCCCAGAGGACGCGGCGCGAAGAGAACTCGCCGAGGAGACCGGACTCGTGCTCACGCAGCTCTTCGCGCTTGTGGGGCTGTATGGCGAGCGTGGTCGCGACCCGCGCGGCTGGACGGTGTCAGCGGCGTACGTGGTACGCATCACCGGCGAGGTGCCAGCGGTTCTTGGTGGGGACGATGCGGCGGAAGCACGCTGGTTTCCGGTGAGCGCGTTGCCACACCTGGCATTCGATCATGAGACGATCGTTGCAGACGCACTGGCGCTGCTTGGCTGAGGAGGAAGTGCGGATGCACCGTGGAATGCGCGACGTCGTGTCGGTGGCCATCGCGATGGCACTGTGCGTCGGATTGGTCACGTCGCCTGTTCGTGCGGACGCGACCGACAGCGTGAGTAAGCCGGGGAGTCCGCTAGGGCGCGTGCGCCCGTTCGCATTCGTCGTGCCCATGGCCGCCGATGATGACGTCCCGGGTGTCGCGCTCGACTCGTACCCCATCGTTTCTCGGACTGTTACAGGCACGCTCGACGCGTATCCCATATCGCTGCCGCCGGTGGACAAGAACGACGTGTACTCGGTGTATCTCGCACCGGGGGAGCAGATCACGCTCGATCTGACCGGCCCCGCCGGCAACTTCGACGTGCTGCTGCTGGGACCGGACACGGTCTCGGTCAACGCGCCGCGCTACGTGCAGATCGGTGACGCCGCTGGCTCGACAGAGCACATCTGCTACACGGCCGCCGACCTGTTCGGCGCTGGCACATACTACGTGGTCGTCACGACCGATGACGCCGAGGGCGAGTACTCGCTTTCATGGCGCCTTTCGGGTCGCTCGGATGGGAACGTTCCGGGCACGCGCCTCGAGACACAGATGGTGACAGGCACGGTCGACCCGGCCGACGACCCGGACGACGTGTACCGCATCCCGCTTGAGGTCGGGCAGACGCTCACCGTGACGGTCACGGTTGACCCGTGGGGCGAGACCATCGGCCTTGGGGTCCTGCCTCCGCGGTGGGACAACGCAGGTGTCTGGGAGCCCACCACCGACATCTGGTTCTGCGGCGACGCCACCTTCGGGCAGGGCAGCCGGGTAACGCACTACGTCTACGTTGATGAAGGCGAGGCCGGGGCGGGCGACTACTACCTCGACGTCTACGCGCCGGACGTAGCAGTCGGCTACACGTTGGAGTGGGAAGTCCTCCCCGGACGTGCCCCGGGCGCTCCGCTGCCGCCGAGTCCGGTGGTGAGCGAAGTCACGACCCGTACGGTGTACGAGACGCGCCTGCGCGCGGGCGACACGTTCCTGGGGAGTATCGATGCGTCGTCCAGCGCAAGCGTGTGGGGGCGGCTGTACGCGCCTGATGGCTCGATCGTGTGGGAGAACACCGGCCCAAGCGACCCGAAGTCGTTCTCGTACGCCACTCCCGCTGCGGGGGAAGGCTACTATCATCTCGAGTTGACCCCCTGGGTTGCTGGCGAATGTCGGTTGGACTGGTCGATCGCTCGCGCGAGCGCGCGCGTGCAGGGGCCGGACCGTTATGCAACGGCGGTTCAAGCATCCCGTTCGGCATTCCCGGATGGGGCCGACGTCGTCGTGCTTGCAAGCGGCGCTGACTTCCCCGACGCACTCGCGGCCGCTGGTCTTGCTGGAGCGTACGACGCACCGCTGCTGCTCGTGCAGCCGAATGCGGTGCCTGCGGTCGTGTCGGGCGAGATCTCGCGCCTGGGGGCGACACGGTGCTTCATCATCGGCGGCGAGGCGGCTGTCTCGGCCGATGTCGCAGACGCGATCTCCGAGGGCGCGGGCATCACGCCCGTCCGCGTCGCGGGCTCGGATCGCTACGCTACCGCCGCCGAGGTGACCCGTCGGGTGGTGGACCGTCTCGGCCCCGATTATGACGGTGGCGTGTTCATCGCGCGCGGCGACGTCTTCGCGGATGCGCTGGCGGCGGCCCCGCTGGCGTGGCGCGCCCGACGTCCAGTGCTCCTCACGCGACCGACTGCCCTGCCGGCAGCGACTGCCTCCGCGCTTGCCGCTATCGAGGCGACCGAAGCCGTGGTCGTCGGAAGCCGGACCGCCATAAGCGAGCCTGTGCTACTCCAGGTCGCGGGTCTCACCGATGGGGCGACGCGGGTCTGGGGTGCGGACCGTTACTCGACAGCGGTCGAGATCGCGAAGTGGGGCGTGGGCAACGGCCTCGCGAGCTATCGCTATGTGGGCGTAGCGACGGGAGCGAACTTCCCTGACGCACTGGGCGGAGGCATTGCGGCCGGCGCCGAAGGCGGGGTACTCCTGCTCACGCGGCCGGATGCGCTCTCAACGCCCACTTCGGGGTTGATGACCGCCAAGAAGCCAGAACTCAGGTGGTGCAGGGTATATGGTTCGACAAGGGCAGTCTCAAATGCGGTGACCACCGCGCTGAATGCTGTGATGTCGGGCAACTAGCCGATAGAGCATTGCGTGCGAACCTGCGGCGGACGCCTATCGGGATGGACCGGCAGGAGGGCAGCATGAGACCACGCAAGGGTTTGGCGAGGGTCATCGCGCTTGTGGCGGCGGTGGCGCTCATCGCATCGACGCCGATGGTGGCCAGCGGTACGGCGGCGACAACGGAGCCGGATGGGCGCGCGGTTGTCGGACGTCGGACGGGAAACGCCCCGGAGCCCTCGGAGTGCTGGACGAATGCCCGTGACGCGGTTTCGAAGCTGCGGGCGACACAGATCGCACCAAGCGACCTCTCGCTCCTTGCAGACAACGACATACCCGGCGATCCGTTGACCGCCGCGAGCGACATGCCGTATCCGGTCATCTACGGGAGCCTCAATTCCGTTACGGATGTCTGGGACGTCTACTCACTGACGGCATACCCGGGTGAGCAGATCGTCTTCTACGCTGATACCGATCCACTGAACACAGGGGTTGAGACACTCGATGTTTCCCTCATGCTGTGGGGCGCTGGCGCGACCACGGTCTCTGATCCGGGCATAACACTGCGCAACCTCGGCGGCCCCGGCGAGTCTGAATGGGTCTGCTACACGGTTCCCGAGGGCGCGCCGACGACGTACTACGTCGGTGCGCACGCGCTTGCGGGCAGCGGCTCAGTCGACTACCGGTGGGGTGTCACGTCGCGCGCGGACGGGAACGTGCCCGGCGTGGCGCTGCCAGATTCGGGGTTCACCGACTCGGTTCATAGTGACCGCGACATGGACGATGTGTTCGCCGTACACCTCGGGCAAGGCGAACTGCTGACCTTCGAGCTTACAGTCACGAGCGGCGATCCGCTCCGGGTGTACCTGTATCCTCCCGGAACCGACGATGTCTGGGCGGGCGCGAATGAGTACTACGGCACCGGCACGACGGTGAACTTCACGTACATGCCGGATCCCGGTCTCGAGGGGATCTTCTACATCGATGTGTACGCATTCGACAGCTTCGCCGATTACACCGTCACCTGGTCCGCGACAGGAGAGAACGTCCCCGGCGCGCCGCTGCCCGCTTCATCGTTCTCGACCCTCTTCCCGGATGGATACACGGTCTACTACCAGGATCTGCGTGCCGGAGAGGTGTTCGACTTCTCTGCTACGAATGTCGGCACGGGACTCCAGATATGGCTGCTCGGGCCGCAGACGACCGATATCGCTGACGCGGCGCTCACGGGGGACGCGAGCTCCGCCAACCCCAAGCAGTTCGCATACACCGTGCCCGAGGGCGGTGAGGGGCGGTACTACATACTTGTCGAGTCGTCCGGAGCCAACAACTCGACGGTGGCATGGTCGCGCACGACGATTGCCGCGCGACTATCGGGGCTCGACCGCTACGACACCGCAGCTCGCACGTCGAAGCGCGATTTCAATCACGGCGCGAACACGGTTGTCATCGCGAGCGGCGAGAACTTCCCCGATGCGCTCTCTGCTGCAGGATTGGCGGGCGCGTACGACGCGCCGATTCTGCTGGTGCGCAAGACGAGCCTGCCTGCATACACGCGAAACGAGATCATCCGTCTCGGCGCGTCGCGCTGCATCATTGTCGGTGGCACGAGCGTGGTGGGCGACGGCGTGAAGGGCGCGCTTGATGCGATACCTGGCATGAGCACGCCAACGAGGATCGCCGGGGCCGACCGCTACGAGACGTCGGCGAAGGTAGCGGACGAGATCTTCACGAAGTGCGGCTGGTCTGATTGGGTGGGCATCGCAGGCCTGGCACGTGGCGACAACTACGCCGACGCGCTCGCTCTGTCGCCAATCGCGTGGGCCGCGAAGATACCAGTGTTCCTCACCCGCACCGCGAGCCTGCCTCCCGCCGTCGAGGATCGCATCGATCGCGTGACGCCGGCGCCAAGCGCGAACCCGCTGTATGTCTCCGGCATCGCATTCGCCGGAGGAACGCCAGCGATCAGTAGCGATGTGTATGACCACGTGCATGACGACCTCATGCTCGGCTGTGCGCGGTACGCCGGTGCTACGCGCTACGAAACCGCCGTTGCGATCGCTCAGTGGATCGTGGGGTCGCCGTGGCTCTCCTACGAGTGCGTTGGCCTGGCTACCGGAACCAATTACCCGGACGCGCTGGGCGGAGGCGTAGGGATGGCTAAGCGAGGCGGCATACTCCTTATGACCGAGCCGAATCGATTCACCACCGCCACTCGAACCGAGCTTCTGGCGCATGCGTCCGAGACCCGAGAGGCGCAGGTCTTCGGCAGCACCAGTGCGGTTGATGCAACGGTGTACAGCGGGTACGCGGCGTTGTACGACTGATACTCCGACCTGCGGTTATGCCGAGCCCCGGTTGACACGAGCAACCGGGGCTCGTATTGTATGCCGACAAACCTATAGCACAGCCCTTGATGGGGATGAGTACGCGGACGTTAGGTCTTCCAGAGAGCCGGCGAACAGCTGAGAACCGGCGACCGAGAACCCGCAGAACATGGCCCCTGAGGCATCCGGAGGAAACGCGCAAGCGGAGTAATGCCGGACGGAAGCCCCCGTTACCGCAGGCTGATTGAGCATCGGACCCCCTCGGCGAATCACTCCCGCCCGTCGAGCGGAAACCACCACCGGTCCCGTGCTCGAGAAGAGGTCGCGAAAGCGACGAAGTCGGGTGGTACCGCGAAGGCATATGACGCCTCTCGCCCTGACATGACAAGTCCGGGCGGGGGCGTTTTGTTATTGCTGGAGGTGGTTTGTGTGGCAAAGACATGGGA
>CAZGNF010000008.1:6842-29769 GCA_964527045.1 uncultured Coriobacteriaceae bacterium
GGACGAGATCAACGCGCGCATCGCATCGGGTGAGGCGGTCGTGATGACCGCCGAGGAATTCGGTGTGCTCGCGACCGAGGAAGGCGTCTCGGCGGCCGCGAAGAAGGTCGACGTGGTGACCACGGGGACCTTCGGGCCGATGTGCTCCTCGGGCGTGGTGCTCAACTTCGGGCACTCCGACCCGCCGATCAGGATGGGCGAGATCACGATCAACGACGTCGAGGCCTACGGTGGACTCGCGGCGGTCGATACCTATCTTGGCGTGACGCAGCCGAGCCGCACCAAAGGCATCGAGTACGGCGGCGCGCATGTCATCGAGGACCTCATTCGCGGCAAGGCCGTGCGGCTGCGTGCGTACAGTGCCGGCACGGACTGCTATCCGCGTACCGAGATCGACACATGGGTCACGCTCGATGACCTCAACCAGGCGTACTTCTTCAACCCGCGCAACGCCTACCAGAACTACGCGGTGGCGGTGAACACGTCGGATCGAGCGATTCACACCTACCTCGGGACGCTGTTGCCGCACCTCGGCAACGCGACGTACTGCTCGGCAGGGGCGCTCTCGCCACTCCTGAACGACCCCACGTATCGGACGATCGGCGTTGGTAGCCGCATCTTCGTTGCCGGCGCGGCGGGATACATCGCCTGGGAGGGCACGCAGCACAATCCGAACCAGACGCGGGATGAGCACGGCGTGCCGGTCGCTCCGGCAGGGACACTTGCAGTCATCGCGGACCTCAAGGCCGCGAGTCCCGAGTTCTACTCGGCGGCGACCTTCACGGGCTACGGTGCCTCGGCGTTCGTGGGGATCGGCGTGCCGATCCCGGTGCTTGACGAGGAGATCGCGGCCACGCTCGCGCTCACTGACGCAGACATCACGGCGACCGTCATCGATTACGGTGTGGCCCGCCGCAGCCGACCTGCGCTCGGCCGCGTCACCTACGCGCAGCTCAGGAGCGGCGAGATCGAGATCGAGGGCAAGAAGGTCCAGACTGGTCCGATCTCCTCGATCGCGAAGGCGCGCCGCATCGCGACCGAGCTGAAGTCCTGGATCACCGAGCACAAGTTCGAGCTCGCGAAGCCGTCGCAGCTCCTGCCGCAGCCCGGCACACAGGGCGTCAAGCCGCTCGAGATCCACGCTGAGGAGGCGAACTGACATGCCGCGCAAGCGATTCGACCTGACATTCCCGCCGAACCAGGCGACCAAGCCGATCACCTACCACCTCGTGAAGGATTACGATCTCACGCCCAACATCCTTCGGGCACAGATCCAGCCCGGCCAGGAAGGCCGCATGCTTCTCGAGATCACGGGGCCCAAAGAGTCCTTCGACGCAGGCGTCGCGTTCCTCGAGCACGAGGGGATCACGGTTCAGCCGGCGGCTACCGACATCCGCCTCGACGAGGAAGCATGTGTTCTGTGCGGTCTGTGCACGGCGGTGTGTCGTCCCGGAGCGCTCACCATGAGCGCTGAGACAGGTGCACTCGTCTTCGACAAGGACAAGTGCGTGTACTGCGAAGCGTGCGTGGTAGCCTGTCCGAGAAGGGCTGTCACGCTCTCGTTCTAGCCGTTTGGTCGCTCTGTGATCCAAGGAGGAAGTCGTGCCCCAGCTCGCATTCTTGCAGGCGCTCGTAATCGCGGCGCTTCTGTCGTTCCTGCTCGTCGTGACCGCGTTTCCGGTTGGCGCGAAGGTGAGTTGGCGTGCGGGCCGGACGCTCGTCCGTGTGTCGCTCGGCCTACTTGTGGTCGGGCTCGTGGGAACGATCGCGTGGGGTGCGTCCAACGGCGAACTCGTAACGTTTCGGAGCACGCTCGGTCCCGATGCGGCGATCCAGATGGGCATGTTCTTTCTGATCATATACGGAACAGGATTCATGTTCGTCAGCCGTTTCATAGCTACGATGGCTGCGGATTCGGCAGGGAAGGACGACACCGATGCCTGATATCGCACGCCGCCTCGGCGTCGACGTCCTCGTCGTCGATGGCGCGATGGGAACGATGCTGCAAAGAGCGGGTATCCCGCCCGAGCAGTGCAACGAGCAACTGAACCTCACCGCCGCCGACGTCGTTGAGCAGATCCACCGCGACTACGTGCTCGCCGGCGCGGACTGCATCACCACGAACAGCTTCGGGGGCACGCGCCCCAAGCTTGCCGAGTACGGACTCGGCGACATGGTCGATGAGCTCAATCGCGCTGCGGTGCGCGCCGCCCGACGATCGGGCGTGCAGCACGTTCTGGGCGATGTGGGGCCCACCGGCCTTGTCATGGAACCGCTCGGCACGGCCACGTTCGACGAGGTGTACGCGCACTTCGCCGAGCAAGTGCGCGCCCTTGCCGCCGAGAACCCCGATGCCATCCTGATCGAGACGATGACCGACATCGCAGAGGCTCGTTGCGCAGTCCTTGCAGCGCGCGAGACATGTGATCTGCCGGTTCTGGTGACGGTGTCGTTCGGTCTGTCGGGTCGCATGGAGCTGTCGGGGACCGATCCCGCCACTGCTGCCGTCATCCTCGAAGCTGCGGGTGCATCGGCGGTCGGCATGAACTGCGGTCTTGGACCGGAGCAGATGCTGCCGCTGGTCGAGCAAATGGCTGCTGCGACGGCGCTCCCCATCATCGTGCAGCCCAACGCTGGCCTTCCGAAACTCGTCGACGGTGCAACGGTGTTCCCGGGTACGCCAGACGAGCTCGGTGAGTACGCGGCGCGATTCGTCGATGCAGGTGCGTCGATCGTGGGCTCGTGCTGCGGCTCGACCCCATCGTTCACCAGCGCGATCGGCGACTTCGCCAAGGAGCGCCCGGTCAGGAGTGACCGCCTTGGACTGTCGGGCGTGGTGCTTGCCGGACCTCGGGGGCTCGTGAGACTTGGTGCAGGGCTGCCGCTTGCCGTGATCGGCGAGCGTATCAACCCCACTGGCAAGAAGGCGCTTGCGGCATCACTGCGCGAGGGCTCGATGGCGATCGTGCGTGAGCACGCGATCGAGCAACAACATGCAGGCGCGAACCTGCTCGACGTGAACGTTGGCGCTGCCGGTGTGGATGCGGTCAGCGTGTTCCCGGCAGCGGTGAGTGCGCTCGTAGGGCTCACTGACCTCCCGCTTGTGCTCGACAACACGGATCCAGCGGCCCTCGAGCCGGCGTTGCGCTCGTACCCGGGTCGCGCGCTCGTGAACTCGGTCAACGGTGGTGAGGATTCGCTCGCCGCGATTCTGCCGCTTGCGGCTCGCTACGGGGCCGCTGTGGTCGTGCTTGCGCTCGACGACGACGGCATTCCGGGCACAGCCGACGGACGCCTCGCGATCGTCGACAGAATCCGCACGCGTGCGCACGCTGCGGGGCTTGCCGACGCCGACTTGGTCGTGGACTGTCTCGTGCTCACGGCCGCTTCCGACCCGCACGCCGCACGCGCGACGCTCGATGCGGTGCGCGAGGTATCGACGGTGCGCGGACTAGCGACTGTTCTCGGCGTGAGCAATGTCAGCCACGGTCTGCCCGGGCGCCCGGCGCTCAACGCCGCGTACCTCGCCATGGCGGTTGGGGCCGGCCTGGACGCGGCGATCGTCAACCCGTCAGACGTTGAGGCGATGCGGGCGGTGGCGGCCACCGACGCGTTGCTCGGCGCCGATCCGCAGGCGGAGCGCTGGATCGCGTATGCAGCGGCGTGGACGCCGCCGGTTGCAGGCGGGACCGCAGCACCTGCGCAGCTGCCACCGCAAGCCACCATAGAATCGGGTGTCGCTGAGCGACTGGCAGGCGCTGTCTCGCGAGGCGACGCGGATAGCGCGCCAGGTCTCGTCGACGAGCTTGTCGCCGGCGGCATGGCTCCCGGAGCGGTGATCGCAGACGTGCTCACTCCCGCCATCCAGCGGCTCGGCGACGGGTATGGCCGAGGCGACGTGTTCTTGCCGCAGCTCATCGCGGCTGCCGAGGCGATGAAGGCGGCGGTCGGTCGCGCGAAGTCGCACTTGCCTGAGGGATCCGGCCCGGCGGCCGCGCGTGTGGCGTTCGGCACCGTGAAGGGTGACATTCACAGCATCGGGAAGGACATCTGCATCTCGATGCTCGAAAGCCAGGGCTTCGACGTGAATGACCTCGGCGTGGATGTTCCCGCCGAGCGATTCGCCGAGGCGGCCGCAGCGGCGGACGCCGTATGCATCTCGGCGCTCATGACGACGACGTTGCCTGCGATGGAAGCGTCTGTGAAGGCCGTTGCCGAGAAGGCTGGTGTGCCGGTGTTCGTCGGCGGTGCGGTCGTGACCGCAGAGTATGCGGCATCCATAGGCGCCGGTTACTCGGCCGATGCGCCAGGATGTGTGAACGTCGTGCGTGCCGCACTAGAAGACTAGCGACCGTTCGGAGGAACGAGCGATGATCATCACACGGCCCCGTGATTGGGGACGCATCAAGGCGAACCTTGCCGATGTGGGCGCGAAGAGCGTCTTCATCATGGGCTGCGGTCAGTGTGCGACCGTTGCCAGCACCGGCGGCGAGAAGGAAGTCCTTCAAGCGAAGGCGGCGCTTGAGCAGGCCGGCTATGCGGTAAGCGGCTGGGCAGTTGGCGAGGTGACCTGTCACTCGGGTGGTACCAAGCTTGAGACGCGCAAGCACTTCGGGGATCTTGAAGCAGCCGACGCGGTGCTCGTGCTCTCGTGCGGCGCCGGCGTCCAGACGGTCGCCGATGCGGTCAAGAAGCCTGTCTTTCCGGGGCTCGAGTCGGTCTTCCTCGGCAATGTGGTTCGGCACGGCGTGTTCGAGGAGCGCTGTCAGATGTGCGGCGATTGCGTGCTCGACAAGACCGCTGGCATCTGTCCCGTCACGACGTGTCCCAAAGGTCTGTTGAATGGTCCCTGCGGCGGGATGTGGGACGGCAAGTGCGAAGTGCTCCGCGACCGCGATTGCACGCATGTGCGTATCCAACGACGCCTCATCGAGCAGGGGAGGGGCGGCACCAAGGTGCTGCCTGCCAAGGACTACTCCAAGAAGCTCAAGCCGGGGTCCGTCAATCTTCGCGAGAAGAAGGGCGGTGCCAAGTGAGCCGGCTTCGTGAGGCGCTCGAACGCGGCGAGTTCGTCGTCACCGGAGAGATCGCGCCGCCGCTTGGCACCGACTTGACGGCGATGCGCCATTCGATCGAGACGATCGGGCCGCATTGCCATGCCATCAACATCACCGACAACCAGGGCGCATCGCTCCACCTGTCGAGCCTCGCGGCATCGCGCGCGGCGCTCGAGATGGGCTTCGAGCCCATCTTCCAGCAGACCTGCCGGGACCGGAACCGTCTTGCACTTCAGTCCGACCTGCTTGCGGCCTGGACGCTCGGGCTTGAGAACGTCCTCATCGTGACGGGCGATGACCCGCGATCGGGTGATCATCCTGAGGCGAAGGGCGTATTCGACCTCGACTCGACGCAGCTCCTGGAAGTCGCCTCGCAGATGAACGCGGGAAGCGACATGATCGGACGGCCGCTCAAGGGCGGTACCGACTTCTACCTCGGTGCAGCCATGTTCCCCGAGGCCGAGCCGTGGGACATCCAGCTCCTGCGTGCGGCTCGCAAGGTGGAGGCCGGCGCGCGGTTCTTCCAGACGCAGGCGATCTTCGACATCACTAAGCTTGAGCGCGCGGTCGAGGCGCTTCGTCCCATGGGCGCGAAGGTCATCGCGGGAGTGCTCGTATTGCGCAGCGGACGTGCGGTCGACTTCATCAACGAGCGTCTCGCCGGCCTCATGGTGCCCGAGGAGATCGGCGCTCGCATCAAGGGCGCGGATAATGCTGCGGCCGAGGCCGTGAAGCTCGCGACCGAGCAGGTGAGAGCCGCGCGCGAGGTCGCCGACGGCGTCCATATCATGACGCTCGGTCTCGATGATGCGGTCCCGGAGATCCTCGCGGGCGCCGGTCTGGAGTAGCCGGCGACCAGGCGTTTCCGATGCCGTTCATTTGGATTCATTCGGATACAGTTTCCCGCACCTTGCGTGCTCATGTGCCTCTTTGGAGGGCTTCGGAATCCCGCATGGGGCTAGCATGATTCTGTACCGTCCGGGGTATGGCCGGGAGCGGGTCATGCAGCAGTTGCACCTCACAGACAATGACGCAGGACCGGGCGACGCGTGGTGGGAGCGGTCACTCGGCATCCGTGACGTGCGCGCGGAGCGGTACTCTGCGTTCTCGCGAATCCTGCGCTTCCCCGAGACGGTGCCTGTCCGATCGCTCGTGGTTGCCGCCGACATAGTCGCTTCGGATACGTCCGAGACGAGCGAGCGAGCACTTTCGTGGGCACAGAACGTGAACGAGTCGATGAGCCTGGCTGTGGAGCACATACGGCTGTTCGGAGGGTTCGGGGTTCCGGGTGCCACCAATTGTCTTGTCGCCGCAAGGGACATGCACGCTGAAGCCCGCCGTGCGGTCGAGCAGATATCACAGGCGTACCGGAGGTTCGGCTATTGGGCCGAGGATAGCGCTTGTCACCCATTCTGCCCTGCTCATGCCAGTAACGCTTTCGGCTTCATGGCGCACTGCCTGCTTGTTGGCGATCTGGGAGTCCCGGAGGCGACGCGCGAGGCCGAGCTCTTTCATGCGCGTTTCCTCAGCCACTGGATGCCGGGTTTTGCCGACGCGATCCGAAGCGCTGCGATTCATCCGGTGACCCAACTGCTCGGCGTGGCGCTTGCGGAGTTTGCATCACAGGAAAGCGCCCGTGCGCTTCACCGCGCGTAGCGTGGCTGAGCGTTGCGCGTCGCACAGGGGATGCGTTTCGCGGTACGCTAGAGACACCGAGCGAAGGTGGCGCACGAAATGACAGAAGACTCGCAGCAGACTCCTGAGATCCCTGAGCGACGACCGTCGGCCCCGGCATCGCGAAGGTGGCTTCGCCTCGCGATCGCCAGTACTGTCATTGCCGCGGTCTTTCTGGGGTACTCGCTGGTAGCCGTGTTTCGCGGGGTCGGCTCAGACGGCCGTGTCCCTGTTGCGCTCTCCGAGGAGGTCCTGGGCGACCAGCTCGTGCTTGCTATCGGGCGCACCCCGGGCGGCCAGGCGGAGTGGACCAACTACGTGGTTCTGATGCGGTACATGCAGGACCGCATCGGTCGTCCGATCAAGGTTCGCTACATCGCAGACCGCGAGTCCGCGTCGGGGATTTTCGAGAACGGCGAAGCCGTGGGCGGCTTTCTATGCACGCGTTCCTACCTGCTGCTTGAGCAGAAGGGGATCGTGAGAGCGATCGCGGTGCCTATCACCAGCGGCGCAACCACAGAGACGGCGATGGTGTTCGTGCGTGCCGACAGTGCCTTCAGGGATTTCGAGGACCTGAAAGGACACTCGGTGGCGATTTCGTCAAAGACATCGGTGAGTGGCGCCGCGTATCTGTACTGGCTCGCGGAGCAGAAGGGCGTCACCGTCGACACCTTCTTCGCGATGATCGACGTGTCTCCAACGCAGGAAGAGGGGTTGCGTAAGCTGGCCGAGGGCTCGGTAGACGCTGCGGTGGGCTGCTCGACTGAGGCGAGGCTCTACCCTCCCGGTACGTTTCGCGCCGTCGCAACATCTCCCGAGTACGCGCTTCCGCCGTTCGTCGTCTCCACATCGATGGATCAGAAGACCGCCGACGCACTCCTTGAGGCGCTCTTGAGTTTCGATGCGCAAGCGAGTCTGCCTGCCGATAGTGTGCTCGGTGGGTTCAAGCCGGTCTCATCGGAGGAGTACTCATTCTCGCGCGACCTGCTCAAGTACATCCCTGCGGGCGGCGCTGAGTGACCGGCGCGGCCCCCATCGGTGCGCGTCGCAGGTGGCGTGACTCCCTCGGCTTCCGGTTCGTTGCTCTCATGATCGCGGGGGAGGTAGCGTTTGGCGTTGCGCTTGCGCTGGTCGTCGGCTTCATCGGGGTCCGCCTGGTCGCCGAGCAGCGCGTGCAAGCTCTTGAGGACGTGAGTGGCGTTATCGCCGCATCGCTCATGCCGGTTATCGCGGACCAGGACCAGGTTGCCCTGAAAGCGCAGCTCAGAAGCATCGTCTCGCTTGGCCAGACGTATCAGATCGACAGCATTCACATCCAGGACAGCGCAGGGGCGTTGCTTGCCGAGACCGGCGGCGAGCGTTCTGAGACTGACGTCGGGTTCTGGGACAAGCTGCTACAACCGATCACCGGCGCAAGGACGATAGTCCGACAGGTCAGCTTCGAAGGAATCGATATTGCGACAGTGACCGTGGCTTTCGCGCCGGTAGGCTTCGGCTCGGTGCTCACAACGCCACTTATTGCCGCCGGTCTCGTCGTGATCGCAGTCGGACTCATCTCGGCACCGTGGAGTGCGTGGCTTGTGCTCCGCGGCGTTATCGAACCGGTGACTGTACTCAGAGACGACGCCGTTGGCATCGTGCAGCGCAAGCGCGAGCGACACCTGGTGAGCCGTCGCACGGACGAGATCGGCGAGCTGGCTGCGACGCTTGACTGGATGGCCGAGGAACTCGACACCAAGGATCAAGCGGTGCAGGACTCGTTCCGCTCGCTGCAGGAAGCATACGCGATCGAGTCGACCATGAAGCAGGAGCTCGAGCAGCACATCCGCCTGAAGTCCGACTTCGTCGCGGTCGCTTCGCACGAGCTTCGCAGCCCGCTTGCCACGGTCCGCCTGTACGCCGAGATGCTCGATAGCGGTGTGTACGGGCCTTTGGGCGATGAGACTGCGCAGGCGGTCTCCTCGATGGTGGTCGCGGCTGCTCGCCTGACAGTCATCGTCTCCGATCTCATGGACGCGGCGCTACTCGAACGAGGTCTCATGCCGCTCGTCGAGGCCGATGTGAACATCATCGACCTGGTGCGCGCTGCAGCGGCCGACGCGTCGCTGTTGGCGTCGCCTCGAGAGATCTCGATTGGCGTGGACATGGACTGTGACTCATGTGTTGTTCGCGGAGATGAGATGCGACTCAGGCAGGTGCTCGACAATCTTCTGTCGAATGCCGTCAAGTACTCGCATAACGGTGCGCGCGTTCATGTTCGCGTTCGGCGGGTAGACGATCGGGTCTCGGTCTTCGTGGAAGACGCGGGTCGGGGCATGTCCGAGGAGGGGCGTGATGCCATCTTCGAGCTGTTCGGGCGACTTGACTCAAATGATGCCCGAGACATGGCTGGCATCGGTCTTGGATTGGCGATCGGACGGCGCATTGCGCTTGCCCACAGAGGTAGACTCTATGTAGAGCGTTCGGCACCGGGATCCGGCAGTGTGTTCGTGCTTGAGCTGCCGGTGGGGACCGAAGGCATTGATGCAGGGCTGGAAGCAACGGTGAGTGTGGAATGAGGCGCGCATGAGTACTGCAGCGAATGCCAAGGTCATGATCGTCGAAGATGATGCGGAACTCGTACGCGGGCTCAAGCGCCTGCTCGAGAGTGATGGATACGAGGTCGTCCCAGCGACAGTCTCGCTCCACGCGCTACCGCTTGCGCTGCGCGAACAGCCCGATTTGATCGTCCTCGATGTGATGATGCCCGGAATCGACGGGTGGGAAGTGCTGCGCAGGATTCGCGCGAGCGCGTCGATTGCCAGCACGCCGGTCATGATGCTTACTGCCAAGTCCTCCATCGACGACAGGGTGTTCGGTCTGTCCACGGGTGCGGACGACTATCTCACCAAGCCGTTCGCGCTGCGTGAATTCAGGGCTCGCGTCGATGCTTTGCTGCGGCGGAGCCGCACCGGTCTTGAAGCGCCCGGGATCAAGCGCATGCCGGTTGCTGCCGAGCGCGGGGTTGCCTTCGTCGAGATGAGCGACATCATGTACATCGAGGGAATGCGCAACCACTGCATGATTCACACCGGCGAAGGTGACCTGCCCAGCAGGATGAGCCTCGGTGAGGTTGAAGAACGTGCGGGCGACGGTCTGTTGCGCGTCCACCGCTCCTACATCGTCAATCTCGACGCCGTACGCGGTTGCCATTGGGCGACCAAGTCAGCGTTTGTCCTCAGCCTCAAGGACGGTTCCGAGGTGCCTGTCAGTCGCACGCTTGTGGCAGAGGTTCGCGGGAAGCTCGGACTCTGCTGATTCTGCGTTGCGGACCGACGGGGCCGCCGGAGTCGCGTACCCGCGCTCGAAGGGCATGCTGACACCGTTCGTTGTCTTCTGTCTGCAGTGCGTCCAGCTTGGTTCTCACGTACGGCGTACCACTTCGCCTTTCGGCAACGTTAACAACAGTGAAGTTCGCCGTATGTCTCTGAGGGCCGCTAGGGGGGCGCGTGGAGCGCATTGAACACCTGCTGACGACGCACCCTCGGCCGGTGCCGCAGCCGCCCGCGCTGTGTGTGGGCCGACTCGAGGATCGACGCGGGGCATACGACGGTCTCGCCAGAATGCTTCTTGGGGGTCCGGGTGTGCTCGTGGATGCCACATCACGCGTGACTTCCGCCATCCACGACTGCCGCAGCTTCGACTACCTGGACGAGACGGAGGTTCAGGAGGCCGAGTCTCGATGTCTTGCTGCACTGCGCGATCGTATCGGTGCTGCCGCATACATCGAAGAGCGGGCGTGGCTGTTCGGCGAGGGCGAGTTCGACCCGTTCCTCAACGGCATGTCGCCGACCGAGTCGACGTATCTCGCCAGCGATCGGGAAGCACTTCGTAGGACCCTTGAGGCTACGTACGCCGTTGCCGGCTACAAGAAGCCGGAGTGCGATTCGTTCTCCCCCTGCCCCGGGCACATGGGTGTCGAACTCGACTTCATGCGCCACTGCCTCGAGCGCCTTAGCGATGGAGATGAGCGATACGCCGAGGTCGCTCGCACTTTCTTCGGCGACCATCTTCGTGAGTGGGGCGTGCTGTTCGCAGTCGTGCTGCGCGACAAGGCGCAGCATCCGGCGATGCGGTATCTCTCGTACGCGCTCGACAAGTTCATCGCGAGCGAGTCGGTCACCTTCAGGCACAGCCCGCCTTCTCTGTGCATCCACCGCGCCATGCTCGACTGACGCCTATCAATCGCCTGCGGAGTATAATCGCGGCAGGCGGTCGTGACGCAGGAGGTGTCGTATGGGCGCGGAGCATGTGAAGCCATCGTTGGATGCGTGGCTTGCCGAGATCAAGTCCGGAGGCGACATCGCCGGCACGGGCATGTACCTCGCGCACAACGGCGTTGTCCGAGGCTCTTCGCGTGACGGGCGTCCTGTCACTGGCATGGTGTTGAGCGTTGATCGAGAGCGGTTGCAGGAGATTCTCGACAGCGCACGCCTCATGGAGGGCGTGACACATGTACGCGCCTGGGTGAACGAGGGCGAGCTCGTGGTCGGCGACGACATCATGTACGTCATCGTGGGCGGCGACATCCGCGATCACGTCTTCGAAGCGCTCGGAGCGCTAGCGAGGATGATCAAGACCGAGGTCGTGACCGAGGAAGAGCTGCGCCCCTAAGGCAGCAGCACGCCGGAATCAGCGAAGCGGAACGGCGTCCCCTCGTTCTTCGATGCGTACATCGCCATGTCCGCTGCGTACATGAGTTCACTGAACGAGCGGCCATCCCCAGGGTAGAAGGCGATGCCGATACTGAGGTCGATCGGCACGGCGCCCTTCTCGGTGAGTACCGGATCCTCGATGGCCTGCGTCATCTTGCGCGCGACAAGCGCAGCGGTCTTTCGAGAGTTGACCCTCGGCAGGAGCACGGTGAACTCATCGCCGCCGAGCCGCGCGACGGTGTCGCTGCGACGTACGACCGACTCAAGGCGTAGCGCGACCTCCGAGAGCAACTTGTCGCCGATGGCATGGCCGAGGGTGTCGTTGACGACTTTGAAGTCGTTCATGTCCATGAACATCACCGCGAAGCTGGTATCGTCGCGCTCGGCATGGCTGATGGCGACCGCGAGGCGGTCGTCGAAGAGCGCACGGTTGGGAAGGCCGGTCAGCATGTCGTAGTACGCCATCTTCCGAATCGTGTCCTCGGCACGCTTACGCTCGGTGATGTCGTGTGCAACCGCCTGCACCGCAGGGTGGCCGTGATACATCAGAGGTGTCGCGGCTATCTGCAGGTCGACGCGTGAGCCGCCCTTGCGAATGAAGCGGACTTCCGTGGGTTCTGAAGGCCGACGATCACGGACGGTAGTGCGGAGGCTCTCTGTCGCGATTTCCACACTGTCGGCATCGACAAGCTGCAGCACGTGCATCCCGACCACTTCGTGCGGATCGCCGTACCCGAGCAGGCGGGCGCCCGCGGGGTTCATGAACGCGATGACGCCCTCGATGTGCACGAGAATGAGGTCCGGGGAGAGCTCGACAAGGCTGCGGAATCGCTCCTCCGACTCCCGAAGCGCTTTCTCGACTCTGCGGCGTTCGACGATCTCTTCCTGTAGATCCGTGTTTGACTGCTCGAGGGCCGACGTACGCTCGCTGACGCTCTGCTCGAGGCGTTCGCTGTACTCCTGCAGCGCGAATTCGGCCTTCTTGACGTCGCTGATGTCCTTCGAGATCTCTACGACCGATTCGACACTGCCATCGCCATTGAAGACCGGGTACCACATCGTCTCGAGCCAGTGCTCGCGCCCCGAGGCGTTCATCTCATGCTTGACCGCGATGGCGGTCTCTCCGCTGCGCAGGACGGTATCCACGCGACATGCGTCGCAGATGGCATCCGAGCCGAGGATCGCCTCGTGGCACCTGCGTCCAACGATGTCCTCCGCTTCGATGCCGGTGAGCTCTTCTGCCTTGCGGTTCGCGTACTGCACCGTGAGGTCGCTTCCCAGAATAAGAATCGCGTCCGGGTTGTTGTCGTAGACGAGTTCGAGTTTGTAGCGCTCGTGGTTGAGCGCGTTTGTGGTGAGGATATTGGCGTCGAGCTTGCGCTGCGTGTACCAGGCACCGCCGAGCACCAGGCTTGCGACCGCGAGGCGCATGATCAGCGATGCGGTGCTCGAGCTCATCGAGAAGTCGAACAACGTGACAGTTCCGTTCGAGATCGCGGCATGTGCGAGCGCGGAACCGACGAGGAAGATGAGAACTGCGGCGCACGCGGCGATGAAGAGCCGCGGTCTGCGTTGCATGCCTGTGCGCTCAGCGCGATTCATCGATGCGCCTTCTTCGCTGACGTCCGCCCCCATGGTTTGGCCGTCCCGTAAACGGTATCGGCACGCCAGCGACCCCCCTTTAAGGATTGTGAACGTTCTCACGATGTTGTCACCAGTGGCGGGTATTCGGATTCGGATGGGCGGGAAGATGCGCCGATGAAAGGTAGCACGCGCGTGTCCGGTCACGGATGTCGGCGATGGTACAATCGTCCGACACATGAACGGTACGAGGGAGGTCTGACATGCGGATCGTAGTCCTTGGCGGGGGCCCCGGTGGCTACTCGGCGGCATTTGAGGCGGCACGGCTGGGCGCCGAGGTCGTGCTCGTAGAGCGCGAGCGTCTCGGCGGCACGTGCCTCAATTGGGGCTGCATCCCCACCAAGACCATCCTGCGCTCGGCACACATCGTCGCGGACACTCGCGCGGCGGCTACCTTCGGTCTTAACGCGACTGTGGCGAGCGTGGATGTCGCCGGTTTGCGCGCCCGCAAAGAGGGCGTCGTGGACGAGCTTGTCGCGCAGATCGAAGGCAGCGCAAAGCGTCTCAAGGTGCGCGTGGTTCTCGGAGAAGGTCGGCTTGCGGCTCCCAAGACCGTCGAGGTCGCGCTTTCCGAGGGTGGGACGGAGCGCATCGAAGGCGATGCGGTCATCCTCGCGACCGGCTCGATCGTCTTCAGACTCCCCAACATCGATCACGACATGGAGGGCGTCTGGACGAGCGACGACGCGGTCTCGCTCGCCGACATCCCCAAGGACATACTCATCATCGGCGGCGGCGTGATCGGCCTGGAGTTCGCCTGCGCGTACGCGGCTTTCGGCAGCAAGGTGACCGTCGTCGAGCTCATGGAGCAGGTGCTTCCCGGCAACGACAAGCGAGTCGTCAAAGCCACGCAGGCGGCGCTCGAGGAGATGGGCGTCGAGTTCCTGCTCGGCGATGCGGTCGAAAGCGTCGAGCGGGTCGGCGATCGCATGCGCTCTACGCTCCGTAGCGGCTCCATCGTGGAGAGCGGCATCGTGATGTCGGCGGTCGGGCGCGTCCCCAACGGCGTCGGCTTCGGCTTCGAGGAGGCCGGCATCGAGATGGATCGCCGTGCAGTGAAAGTGGATGAGCACCTGCGCACCAACGTCGCCGGGGTCTACGCGATCGGCGACCTCATCGGCGGCATGATGCTCGCCCACGTCGCGGACGAAGAGGGCATCATCGCCGCACGCAACGCGGTCGCCGAGCTCACCGGCGAAGGTCATGCCGAGACGCTCCGCTACGACTGTATCCCCGCGTGTGTGTACACGTTCCCGAACGTCGCGGTCGTGGGCAGCAGCCGCGACAGCGCGAAGGAGCGCGGCATCGACGCCGTGCAGGCCGTCGCCAAGTTCGCGGCCAACGGCAAGGCCCTCGGTGAGGGCGAGGCCGACGGCTTCGTGCAGATCGTCGCCGAGAAGGGCACCGGGCGCATCGTCGGCTGCCAGATCGTCGGTCCGCACGCCGTCGAGACCATCCACGAGGTTGCGCTCGCGATGAAGCACGACATCACCGTCCGCCAGGTCGCCGAGATGGTGCACGCACATCCGACCGTCTCGGAAGTCATCAAGATGGCGTGTGCCGACGCCGCCGGAAAGTGCGGCTGCTAGCGCATGGCGTACGAGCACGGAGAGTCCGCCAAGCGCATGCCGGCGTGGATGAAGCGGCCGATCGCGCGCGAGGGCAGCTACGACTCGGTGAAAGAGCTCATGGAACGCCTGGAGCTCCACACCGTCTGCCAGTCGGCGAAATGCCCCAACCAGGGGGAGTGCTTCGCCTCGGGGACAGCGACGTTCCTCATCATGGGCGACGCCTGTACGCGAGGCTGTCGTTTCTGCGCGGTCGACACGCGTCAGCCGGCTCCGCTCGATCCCGAGGAGCCGGCGCGCCTTGCCGAGGCGGTCCTCGCGCTCCGCATCAAGCACGCGGTCATCACGACAGTCACCCGTGATGATCTGCCCGATGGCGGCGCCGCGCATTTCGTGGCGGTCATCGCCGCTGTCCGCGATGCGTCGCCCGGCACGCGCGTCGAGGTGCTCACGAGCGACTTCGGTGGTCGGCTCGAGAGCGTGGACACCGTTGCAGATGCGCTTCCTGACGTCTTCAACCACAACCTCGAGACCGTGCCGCGCCTGTACGCGGATGTCCGCCCCGGTGCCGAGTACACGCGCAGTCTCGCGGTGCTTGCTCGCGTGAAGGAGCGCCGTCCCGACATGCCGACGAAGTCGGGGCTCATGCTTGGCCTTGGCGAGAAGCACGACGAGGTCGTCTCGGTCATGCGCGACCTGCGGGCGGTTGGCTGTGACATGCTGACGCTCGGCCAGTACCTGCGACCCAGCGCGAAACACTTGCCGGTGGCCGAGTTCGTGTCGCCGGCGGAGTTCGACGCGCTAGCCGCCGAGGCGGACGCGCTCGGGTTCTCGGCGGTTGCGAGCGCGCCGTTCGTACGCAGCAGCTATCACGCCGGGGAGATGGCCGAGCGCGACTGAACGCGGTTATCCGCCGAGAATGATGGGTGCTCCTGCCCGGTCGCGTCCTGACTGCTTCGCCGCATAGAGCGACTGGTCGGCCGCAGCGAGCAACCGGTCGGAGCTTCTCGGCACCGAGGCCGGGGGGTCGACGGCGACGGCTCCGCCTGCGCTGATGCTTAGCGGAACGCGGCGTCCCTCGGAATCCTTGAGCTCGATCACTCGCACCGTCTCGACCATGCGGTCCAGCAACGCGGCGAATTCATTAGGCTCGGCTTCGGGAGCGATGACCGCGAATTCGTCGCCGCCATAGCGCACCAGCAGGTCCGAGGAGCGAATCGCGGACTTGAGGGCTTTTGCCACGGCACAGAGCGCGGTGTCGCCGAAGCTGTGCCCCCGGGCGTCATTCAGGTTCTTGAACAGGTCGATGTCCACGAGCGCCACGCCGAGCGGACGGCCGTACCGTGCCGACCACGCCGACCACTGTCGGAGGTGTGTGTCGAGTGCGCGGCGGTTATGGATGCCGGTGAGCGGATCGCGGGTGGCGTAGACCGCGAGCGCGAGGTTGTCTCTCCACGTGCGGTTCAGGATGCCAGCGAGGAACGCCGCCAGTGACTGCTCCTCGTAGTGGTGCTCGATCGCTTCGATGAGCCGCTGCAGATGCGCCGAGTACGCTTCGTGCCGACGGTCGGCGCGCGCGGGCTCAGTCAGATCGATGAGCTCACCGAAGATCGGGTCGATCATGAAGAACTCGATGCGCGCCGCCGTCGCGAGCATCTCATGATCCGAGAGCTCCGCCAGAGCATCCGGAAGCACTTCTTCAAGCTCGGCTCGCAGACCCGTGAGGCGGTCGATCAAGGCATCGGTATCGTTCACGAGGTCCGGGAGGAGGCCGCGCTCCCAAGCACCCAGCAGATCGTTCCACCAGGTGACGTGCGTGCCTTCCTCGTTGGACATCTTGTCGAACGTCTTCGCGAGCTCCTTGTTGTCACAGTGCGCCGCCATCAAGCGGTACGCCCGCTGCGCCAACAGGTCCATCTCTATGCAAAGCTCCAGTATCTGGCGCATAGAAGTCCTTTCGCTCGCTTCATACAGCATATCCCACAGATGCTGGTACGATTACCGCATGCCATATGAACCCAGGACATATCGCTCCATCGTCGACGTTCCGGGCCTCGTCACGTTCGAGGTCGTCCACGCCGAGACGGACCTGCAGGTGAGCGCCACGCGCGACCTTTCCACGCAGGCCGAGGCCCTCGTGCGCAGGCTGCGAGCGGATCTTGAGGCGTACATCGCGGCAAACCCGCGCTTCGCCGAGAGTCACGTGCCGGTGGAGGTCGGTCCCGGAGCGCCAGAGCTTGCCCGGGAGATGGCCGATGCTGCGCGCATCACCGGCGTCGGTCCGATGGCGTCGGTCGCAGGTGCGTTCGCCGAGGCGGTCGCGCGTGGACTTGCTGCTGAGTCGGCGGAGGTGATCGTCGAGAACGGCGGCGATCTGTTCGTGATGGGCACCCACGACCGCACCGTGCTCCTGTGGGCGGGCGACTCGCCGCTCTCCGGGAAGGTGGCGCTGATCGTCTCGGCGGCGATGCAACCGGTGGCGGTCTGCACCTCCTCGGCGAAAGTCGGCCCGAGTCTGAGCTACGGCGGCGCCCACGCGGTCACGATCCTGGCCGAGAACGGCGCGCTTGCTGACGCCGCGGCGAGTGCCGTTGGCAATGTCGTGCACGGTCCCGACGACATCGCGACTGGCCTCGAACGCGCGAAGAGCATCCCGGGCGTGCTGGGGGCTGTCATAATCGCTGACGACCGCATCGGCGCCACCGGGCTGGCTCAACTGGCACCGGTGCAAGGCGGGTAGGATTACACACGGGCGTACATGCCCGAGACGGAAGGGGCAGCATGGATAGCATCGACGAACTGGACTTGCGGGAGGCCGAGTACCGCATCAAGCTCTACGAGGAGTATCGCGGCGCCGCTGGCGTCTTCAACTACTACATCGAGACCGAGTTGCGCGCGTATCTCGCCAATGACGTCGTCGTCGAACCGGTTGTGTCGACGGGTGGCGTCTACTTCAAGGTCACGCTTACCGACGTCTGGATCTACGAGGCCGAGCGCACCAACCGCTTCGTGCCCGAGACGGTCATCTACTCCGTGAATGACGTGCACGTCCAGAAGCTCAAGGCCGAGGGAGAGTAGTGACCGACGGCGCCGACATCTCGGCAAGCATCGAGCATGCCTCGGCGCGCGCTGAGAAGCTCCGCGACGAGCTGCGGTATCACGCACATCGCTACTACTCGCTCGACGCGCCGGAGATCTCGGATGCCGCGTATGACGCGCTCGTCCGCGAACTCGAGGCGATCGAGGCGCGGTGGCCGGAACTCGTCACGGCCGATTCGCCTACCCAGCGTGTCGGCGCGGTGCCCTCGGGGCAGTTCGCGCCGGTGCGCCATGCGCAGCGGATGTACTCGCTCGACAACGCGATGGACCTGGGCGAGCTCGATGCATGGCTTGAGCGCGTCGACCGTGAAGTGGCCGGTCGGAGCTGCGCGTTCGTATGTGAGCTCAAGATCGATGGCAGCAGCCTCGCGCTCACGTACGAGGACCGCATGCTGGTGCGTGCGGCGACACGAGGCGACGGCACGACCGGTGAAGACGTCACTGCGAACGTCCGCACGGTGAAGAGCGTTCCGCTGAAGCTCCTCGTGGGTGGCGTGGCTCGTGCGCAGGACACGCTCTTCGGTGACGATTCACCGTGGCGGGTCGAAGTCCGCGGCGAGGTCTATATGCCCAAAGCGAGCTTCGAGCGCCTCAATGCCGAGCAGGAAACGGCCGGGTCGCCGGTCTTTGCGAACCCGCGCAACGCAGCCGCTGGCGCTGTACGGCAGAAGGATCCGGCGATCACTGCGTCGCGCGATCTGTCCACCTTCATGTATCAGGTCGTCGAGCCACGAGCGCTCGGTCTTGAGTCACAGTCGGCAGCGCTGCAGTGGTTGCGCGACGCCGGCTTCCGGGTGAATCCCGACATCAAGGCGTGTGCTGCCGGACCCGATGTCCACGCGTTCTGCGAGTGGGCGCTCGAGGCGCGCGACACACTCCCGTACGAGATCGACGGCGTGGTCGTGAAGGTGGACTCGTTCGCGCTGCAAGACGAGCTTGGCTTCACGAGCAAGGCGCCCCGCTGGGCGATCGCGTTCAAGTTCCCGCCCGAGGAGAAGACGACCGTACTGCGCGAGATTCGCGTGCAGGTGGGTCGCACCGGGGCGCTCACGCCGGTCGCCGAGTTCGATCCGGTTACTGTCGCGGGCTCCACCATCGCACGCGCCACGCTTCACAACGAAGATGAGATTCGTCGCAAGGACCTGCGCGTTGGTGACACCATCGTCGTGCGCAAGGCCGGCGACGTGATCCCCGAGGTCGTCGGGCCGGTCGTACGGCTTCGCGATGGTAGCGAGACACAGTGGTCGATGCCCGCGACATGCCCGAGCTGTGACAGTGAGGTGTGGCGTGAGGAGGGCGAGGTCGTCCCGCGGTGCACCAATGCGGGTTGCCCGGCACAGCGGCTTGAGCGCCTCGGGCACTGGGCCGGCCGCAGCGCACTCGACATAGACGGCATGGGTTCCGAGATCATCACGCGGCTCGTCGAGCAAGGACTGCTTCACGATGTCGCCGACTACTACCTGCTCACGCGGGATACGCTCGCGTCGCTTGATCTCGGCCGCACCAAGAAGGACGGCACGCCGGTTCTGCTTGGCGAGACCGTGGCCGCGAAGCTGGTGACAAGCATCGAGGCGAGCAAGACGCGTCCGCTCGCCAAGCTGGTGTTCGGCCTCGGCATCCGTCACGTCGGTGCGACCGTCGCCGAGGCCCTCGCCGCTGCGTACGGTTCGCTCGACGCGCTCATGGCTGCATCCACCGAGGAACTCGCCGCGATCGAGGGCGTCGGCCCTGTCATCGCCGGGTCCGTTCACGCGTTCGCCGCGAATGCGGAGAACGTCGACATCGTGCGTCGCCTGCAGACCGCAGGCGTTCGCACCTCCCAGGAGCGCAGCGCGCCGGAGCGTCCGCAGACGCTTGCGGGCACCACCTGGGTGCTCACCGGTGCGCTCGAGCACTACACGCGTGACGAGGCGGGCGTCGCACTCAAGGCGCTTGGTGCCAAGGTCGCGGGAAGCGTCAGCAAGAAGACATCGTATGTAGTCGCCGGTGCTGAGGCGGGCAGCAAGCTCGACCGCGCTATCGAGCTTGGCGTGCCGGTCCTCGATGAGGCCGCCCTCCGGGCAGTCATAGACTCGGGTCACCTGCCAGAAGGGGCTGCTTCGTGAGCGACACGCTGCCACCACCACCACCACCACCACCAATGCCTGCGTTTCCCGCATTGGCCGTCGATACTCCGTCAGCGCCGCACAACCTGGCAGCCATCGACTTCGGGGGCCATCGCGACACACCGCTCACGCCGGTCCGTTGGCCGGTGCTCCTTGCGTTCGGACTGGTCGCGCTCGCGACCGCTTCCGCGTTCGGCAGCTCCTGGATCGCGTACCGGTCGGGCATCCTCACGGGGCTTGCGCCCGACGCTCGCGCGGCCGCCCTCGCGTCGATCATCTTCCTGCAATATGTCCCGCCGATCGCACTTGCCGGCGGGTGGGCGCGCAAGCACGGTGCGGGACTCTCGGAGGCGTTCGCCCTCAGGCGGTTCAGTGTCGGCGCTGGCATCGGCCTGGCGATCGGGCTCGCGGTTGCGGGTCGGGCGCTCGGTGTTCAGTACGCGCTGCTCATGAGCCGGCTTGGCGTGGTCGCGCCGGAGACACCCGACGTCACCCGACTCTTTCCGACGTCGCCCATCGGTGTGATGGCGACGCTTCTTACGGTGGTCATCATCGCCCCGCTTGCCGAGGAGGCACTGTTCCGCGGTGTCATATTCCCCGGTCTGCGTGAGCGGTGGGGCCAGGTCGCCGGAGTGCTGGTCTCATCGGCGCTGTTCGCGCTCATTCACTTCCAGTGGTACCAGTTCGTCCCGATTCTCATGCTCGGGATACTGCTCGCGTGGCTTACGTCCGCTACACGCTCGATCTGGCCAGCCGTCATGTGCCATGCCATCTTCAACGCGTCTGGCGTCGCGCTGCTCTACCTCTTGCGGGCGCTCGGGGTGAGCGGATGACATCGAGGGCGCAGCTCGTCTTGAACCCGAGGGCGTGCGACCGTTGCGGACGGTGTCTGTCGGCGTGTGACCAGAATGCGATCCGGGTCGGTCGCGCGTACATCATGGTCGATTGGAGCCGCTGCGACGGCTGCCAGAAGTGTGTCCGCGTCTGCGACAGGGGAGCGATCGGCAGCGCGGCGACGGATGCGGCCTCTCGGGCGCGCACGGCGACCCGACCGAAGGCATCAGCGCCCGCGAAGCAGACTGCGGCGGCAACACCTCGCGCGCTTTCGGCGCACTCGGTCACCGTGGGCGGATTCACCTGGACCATCCTGGAAGCTGCGGCGATGCTCTCGGTCACGTTCGCGGCTTTCATGATGAAGGAGCTGTTCCTTGCGAGCGACCTCGTGCGGGCACTCCCTTCCGAAGTGATCGTTGGCGCCCGGACCTTCGCGCTTGCGGTCTACTACGCCGTGCAGGTCGGCCTGCTGCGCTACCTCGTGCGACGTCGGGATGGCGTGTTCGGCGACGCGCTTGGCCTGTCGAGACAGCACGAGTCATTCGGAGATCTCGCTACCTCGGTCGGGCTGGTCATGGCAGGTCTGGTCGGGACGAGGGTCATCGCGACGGTGTACAGCATGATCACGCGGTCACTCGACCTCATGCCGAGTGCCGGTGCCGACACGATCACGCATGTCTTCGGCACCTCGGCAGGCGGGCTTGCACTTGCCGCCGTGATGCTGGTGGTCATCGGGCCGTTCGTCGAGGAGTGCGTCTTCCGGGGAGCGCTCTTGCGAGGTCTCGAAGCGCGGATCGGCGCGTGGTCGGCGATCATCGCGCAGGCCATGCTGTTCGCGGCGTTTCACCGCTCGTGGTGGCTGCTCTTCCCGATGACGGTGCTCGGCATCGCACTCGGGTGGCTTGCGCATGAGCGGAAGAGCCTGTGGCCCGCTATCGCGCTACACGCGGCGTACAACTCGCTCACCGTCGGCGCGGTCGTGTGGCTTTCACGGGCGGCCGGCTGAGAATCGGCACGAGTCGTCCCGGTATGGGCGCGCTCGTCTGACTGTTGCCGTAGAATACTGAGGTCAGTCGAACGTCGAAAGGACGACCCCGCATGTCCATCTCGGAAGCTGATGTCCGCCACGTGGCGATGCTTGCCCGTCTGGCGCTCTCAGACGACCAGGTCACCCGTCTTCAGGGTGAGCTGAACTCGATCCTTGGCAACATCGAGAAGATGCAGGCGCTCGACCTTGAGGGCGTCGAACCCACGTCGCACTCGATTCCGCTGCGCAACGCGACCCGCCCGGATGTCGTCAAGCCGGGACTCTCGCGCGACCTCGCACTTCTGAACGCCCCCGAAGCCGAGAACGGCGCGTTCGTCATCCCGCGCATCGTCGGTGCAGACGAGGGGGCGTGACGCTGTGAGCTGGGCACACGACTTCGCCGGGCTCTCGGCCCGTGCACTCCGCGACGGCATCGCCGAGAAGCGCTTCTCGGCAGGTGATGTCGTCGAAGCAACCTACGCGCACATCGACGTGCACGAGCCAGATATCCATGCGTTCAACGAACTCACTCCGGAGCTTGCCCGCGAGGCTGCGGCACGCATCGACGCAATGGTTGCGGCAGGCGACGAGCTTCCGCCGCTTGCCGGCGTGCCGACGGCGCTCAAGGACAACATGAATCTCGTGGGCACGCACACGACGTGTTCCTCGAAGATCCTCGAGAACTTCCAGAGTCCCTACGACTGCACCGCCGTTCGCCGCTTGCTCGATGCGGGTGCGCTACCGATCGGCAAGTGCAACATGGACGAGTTCGCGTTCGGGTCCTCCACCGAGAACTCCGCGTTCGGGGTGACGCACAACCCCTGGGACACCTCACGCGTGCCGGGCGGGTCGTCCGGCGGCAGTGCCGCAGCGGTCGCCGCTCGCATGGTGACCGTCTCGCTTGGCAGCGACACCGGTGGCTCGATCCGTCAGCCGGGTGCGCTCACCGGGACCGTTGCGATGAAGCCGACGTACGGCCGCGTTTCTCGCTACGGCATCGTGGCGTTCGCATCGTCGCTCGACCAGATCGGTCCCTTCTCGCGGTCGGTCGAAGATGCCGCACTCGTGCTCAATGCGATCTCGGGCCACGATGACATGGACGCGACCTCGGTTCGCGAGCCGGTTCCTGACTTCACCGCGAATCTGGGCGACGGCATCAAGGGCCTGCGCGTCGGTCTCGTCCGCGACATGCTCGACCTCGAGGGCTGTGCCACCGAGGTCCGCGAGG